>NZ_JCAJXC010000013.1:0-146110 GCF_059278965.1 Pedobacter sp. NEAU-ZC8 | reverse complement strand
GGAATAAGGCATCGAAAGAAACGATGCTTTGATGTTGAGCCAGTCTTCGCAAATATCAAACAGAACCATGGGTTCCGCCGCTTTATGCTCCGGGGTAAAGAAAAAGTCGAGATCGAATGGGGTTTACTCGCGATAGCACAAAACTTAAGGAAAAAAGCAGCTTAGAAAGGCTGTTTTTGCTGGTTGTGATGCGGCAAGCTTCCGCTAAGCACCACTTTCTACCCTTGATGATCAAGAAACTCTGAACAACAAAAAACAGCATCAACAAAAAAAAGAGGCCAATCATCTTTCAATGATACGGCCTCTTTTTTATTGCACTAGCTTTGAGTACGCGACCTTAACTAATGCTCTGACAAAGGGCAAGGGTTTCAGGCTTAGAATGATTCTGAGGTCTTCTGATAATGAACTTTCCGCATCCAGGAACTTAAAGATGTAGTCGGCACGGGCATTTCTGAAAAGATCACAGAACAACTCATGTCCCTTATACCTTTCATCATCTAGCACATTCAATAGTATTGCGTCGTACATTCTTTGCTTCGCGTTAATTCCTTCCTTAATAGGTAATGGTTTTCCTGAAGCTGTCCAGCTACTGAGAACTCTCGAAATTGTTTTTTGAACATTGGTGAAAGTATATCCCGTGGCACCTCTGGTGTCTCCTCCTATTGTTCCAATGTTTATAATATTTCCATGTTTTCTTGCAAACCGATGATCTGTCATTGGAATTATGCCAAACTCAGTATGCGTAATTTTATATTTTTTGAGCTTTAGAATATCCTTTATATAGGTAGAGATCGCTTGGTCATAAGAAACCTGATCGAGTAAAGATTTAGAGAATAACGTATATTCAACAAAGAGTTTACCTGAGCTCAGTGGGAGCGTGTAAAAAAACGTGGTTCCATACTCCTGGTTTGTTCTATAATCCATAAGATAAGCCACATCCTTGTTCATCGTGACCTCGGAGGATTCTATCACCACCCCTTTGAAATGTTGTAAGAAATACTGTGCTGTATTAGTGAGTTTTGGCTTCTTATAGATGGAATTGAAAGTAAAAACAGACTTTATGGTATGATATTCCGTATCAGCGCCACAGCAATCTTGGTCCGAAGTAAGGGTTACAATTCGCTCATTTAGAAACTGAACATTCTCAAGGCTAGTCAGATAGGCAAGCACATGTTCGTAAAAATCCACACTCCTGATGGAATGATAACAATATGAACCCGTGTTCAAGGGAATCTCCTCTCCTGAGTTAGAAAAAACCAGCAGCCGGGGCCAACTCTTATATATTAGATCATCAAAATCGCCACTTGTTTTCTGCCAAAAAGACCAGGTTTTATCGTTTTCCCTTTTAACGACTGGATCAACAATAATGATTCTTTCACGCTGCCATATGCCACTTTTTAACGCACGATAAGCCAAGCTTAAGCCTGCCAGACCAGCACCGCAAATTAGTATATCGCAGTTAAGTTGTTCTTTTATTTTACCTCCCATAGAATATCGAGAAACCAGCGCTTTGAATCAAAAAAGGTTTCTACAACACCAAAGTTAGTCTGATTCGCCAGTTCCAGAATTTCTTCAAGCGAATATTTCTGTGAAATTTCCATATCTATCACCTCAGCGGCATCCATTTGGAAACGCTGGCCGGCAATCTTAAATTCCTGGGCCTCCAAACTAAAGAGATAACTCTTGCAGGCACCAGTAAGTGGATCATAGCTATTATAATGTTCAAAATTTGAAATCTCGATGTCACCACCAAGCTCATCATTAATGCGCCGGAGTAAATTCAAGTTGAATGCCTTGGTATAACCTTCCGAATCATTGTATGCATTAAAGATGGCATGAGGATTTTTTCTAAGATCAAAGCCGATCATCACGTAATCACCTTTATTTAAAGCCTCATGAAGCTTGTTGCAAAAAGATAGCGCCTCACTGGGGTTCATATTACCAATATTCCCTCCAAGAAATAATACGGCCTTGCGTCGATTGGAGATCTCCTTCGCCTTCTCGACCATTGGAAAATACTCTCCATTTAAGCCATGTATATGTAGTCCAGGCACCTTTTCCGGAAGTGTTACTTTCAAGTAGTCTATTATAGAGGCTGAAATATCAATTGGCATATAGGTAAACGGAGTTTGTTTGTCTACTAATGCTTGTAAAAGATAGCTGGATTTCGACGCGTCCCCAGCACCAAGTTCCAGCAGGTCAAATTCATGTAGTTTACTCTTGAACAGCGCTGCAATCTCGGGTCCACGGGCTTTGAAAATTTCAAACTCGCAATTGGTGAGATAATACTCATCACTTTGCATAATTTTCTGAAAAAGGGCATCTCCTTCTGCATTATAAAAGTATTTGGAATCTAACTTTTTGGGAATGGCACTTAAGCCTGAGATCACATCATTTAAAAATTGTTCATTCATTTTTTGCTAGTCTAATTCCGCTATACATCCAGCGTAGCTGCGGGTGAAAGAAATTTCTGTAAGTTGCTCTGCTATGCCCCGGAGCCGTTGCAATTGATGCACCCCGGAGTACTTTTTGGTTAATCATGAATTTGCCGTTATACTCTCCTATTGGTCCAGGTACCCGCTTAAACCCCGGATACGGTAAGTAGGCACTCTCCGTCCACTCCCACAATTTACCCCAATTAAAATGACGAGCAGCTATCTCCCACTCAAATTCTGTGGGCAATCTCATACCCTTCCACTGCGCGAAAGCCCAAGCTTCATAGAAGGAGATATGCATAACCGGTTCATCAGGCTCCAGTGCTTTCAGCCCACTCAAATTGTACCTATACCAAGTTCCATCGATCTCATACCAGTATAGCGGTGCATGAATTCCATTCACCTTCATCCAGTCCCAACCTTCAGCATGCCAGAATTCGAAGCGTTTATACCCCCCGTCGTTTATGAATGCAAGGTACTCTTGGTTTGTCACCAATGATTTTGCAATTGCAGCTTCCTCCAGGAATACACGATGACGGCCCTTCTCATTATCAAAATGAAAGTCATTGCCAGCATAACCCACTTCATACAGCCGGGCATCAATATTATGCCATCCGGAATCCAAACCGGCAAGATCGTTTTCGATGGTATCCTCCTGATAAGGTGGAAAAAGTGGATTGTGACCCAATATATATTTGATGTCGTACCATAGAAGTTCCTGATGTTGTTCTTCATGATTAAGCCCAAGTTCAACAAGTTCAGCAATGGGTCCAACCACCATTGTAGCGCCCAGGAACTTCATCATTGCTGCATCAACATAATCGCGATATCGATAAACCTCATCCACAGTCGGACGGCTTAAGTTGCCCCTATCGATTCGTATTACACGAGCACCCAATGACTCATAATAGCTATTAAAAACAAAGTGGTATTCAGGATGGTATACTTTGTAATCAGGTACGTTTGGAAGCAACACAAGCGTTTCAAAAAACCATGTCGTATGGCCAAGATGCCACTTGGGTGGACTAACATCAACAATTGGTTGAACCACGTAATCTTCTTTCTCCAATCTGGAACAAATTTCAACACTTCTGGCTCGTACTGTTCTGTACTGCTCTGAAATCAAGTTCATTTTACAAGTTAATACATCTATTAAAAATAAACAAGGCATATAGTTGCTTGTGCCAAGCAGCTATATGCCTTTCTATATACAAATTTCCGACGGCTTTGGAAGCTCGCTTAAAAATCAAGATTACCCTCAATAGAATCGTCCATAGTTTTGCCGGTAATCACTGAAGCCGCCATTTTAGCAAACGCAACAACGTCACCATGTTTATTATCCCAGTAGTAAACATTCGTAGGTACCACTTTTAACAACGTGATGTTTGGATCTTCCTTGCCACCCTGAAACCAGGTTTTTAGCAGTGGCTTCCATAGTTCATCTATCTTGGCCTGATCGGTGCTAATCTCCGTGATGCCATATACGTTCAGGAAACCTGAATTCGTACTTTCTTGAAAAAGGACATGCGTGAAGGGATCACTGGAAATTTCGCCGTTTTTAGTACTGTCTTTCATGCTCATAAACCAAAGACTTCCTTCATCGTCAACCTGCAGCACATTCATTGGCCGGATGGAAACGGGTAGTCCGGTTTTAATATTCGTACAGAAAAAGCAATTCTCCGCCTTGGTTGCAATAGCTTTCAACTTTTCAAGCGCTTCGTGACCTTTTAATGTTCTGATATGCTCATCATTGGGTTGGGTGTTATTTGAGCTATCCCTTGATTGATCGTTATTTTCCATATTCTGATGTTTTATGCTATTAACACCATCGAAATGGGATTGTTTAAACCCTATCTGAAATTTAACCTGTCAGCGGCTGCAAACATTTTAAAGACCCCGTGGTTATTTGCGCATGAATCCATTTAACATTCGAATTACCAATACCGGACAAAATCTGACACTAACCGTTTTACCTACTGAAGCCGGTTATTACAAAATAATCTACTATGCAGCAGTACTAACTGCAGTGCAAAAGACCCAGAACGGTGACTGGATACTTGTAACAAAAGATGACATTGAAGCAGGAGATCTTCCCTTTTACCTACCGAGCGCTGATGGAGATCGTCTGGAACCTAGCTTGGATAAAACCTTTGCAAGCGCAGTTGGCTCCGCAATTGAGTTGGAACTTGACCAGAAGGCCTAATGCCCTTTTAATAATTCAACAAACTTAGTCATACCTTCAACCGCTTTCTCTTCTATCCTTATGATATTCTGATAGCCCTGAATGGACGGAATTTTTGGATCAATAATATATTTTGGGGTTTCTCTCGGCACAAAATCTATAAGACCTGCGGCTGGGTAAACAGCCAGTGAACTACCAACAAGTAAAAAAATATCAGCTTTTGTACAAAGTTCAGCAGCAACCGAAATCATTGGAACTTCTTCACCAAACCACACTACATGAGGACGCAACTGACTGCCCTTTTCGCATTTATCACCCATTCTGATTTCGGCACCTGCAACAGGATAGGTCAAACTCGGATCAAGAGATGATTGTGCCTTTGTGATCACCCCATGAAGATGTAGAACCGAGGTCGACCCCGCACGCTCATGCAAATCATCTACATTCTGCGTAATGATATCAACCTGAAATTCCGACGCTAACGCTGCCAGGATGAGGTGTGCCGCATTAGGCTGTGCGTCCAGGACTTGCTTTCGGCGCTCATTATAAAACTGCTGCACCAAGGCCGGGTTCCGCTTCCAGGCTTCCGGAGTAGCTACATCCATAATATTATAACCTTCCCATAGGCCGTCGGCATCACGGAAGGTTTGAAGGCCACTTTCTGCGCTGATCCCCGCACCAGTTAAAACAACAAGTCGTTTTTTCATATTCAAATATAACAGGTACAAAAAAGAAAACCCCTTTTGATTGAACAAAAGGGGCTTCCAGTATACTAAGTGATTTAAACTGTTATAGCACGCTGACCTGCATTAAAGTTCAATACAGGGAACTTTGCTTTTAAAGCTTCAAATGCGCCGAACATAATAACTCCATATCCGATTGTACCATACAAGAAACGGTACTCAAACGGAATAGCAGCAGCCAATACACTCCAAAAACCAGCAAGCGTTTGCGGATAGAAGGCAGATCCATACCAGATTCCGAAATCAGTCACAATCCAGTGAATCATTACGGTTGCTAACGTCGCTGCAAGAAAGCTAAGCACGTTTACATTTTTCATAATGAATTTGCTGGTTAATACCATTAGCGCAAACGCAGCATAAACCCAGTACCAGCCTTCATATAAAAAGCCGTTACTTGCCGATTTATAAACCGTAAGTGAAAGAAGAACATCACTCAACAGCAATGTTAAAATTGGAAAGCTGAAAGATTTCAGGTTATTGTTAAAATAAGCACCCCCGAACATCGCCAATGCGCCAACAGCTGAATAATTTGCTATTGCCTCCAAATCGCCAAACATTGGAAGTAGCACTCTTGAAAGGCCAATAATCACTATAAAAAGGATTAAGGTTAGTGTACGTGGATTGAATTTGATATCTGCCATGATTGATTATTGTTTATACAAAATTATCAATTTTATCTGAAATTAAAAGCAATGCCTGCATTCATGTTAAAGCCCATACTGCTGTACCCGTAATATTCGGTATACTGCTCGTCAAAGACATTTTTAAGATCAGCAAATAACCGTAGCTGCGTTTTTGGTAGTTTATATTCCCCGTAAATATCTACCAGGTTGAAGGCCGGCATTGTCACGATGTGTGGATTGTTAAAGTCAAAATCACCATCAGTACGTTTACCTAGCCGCTTCAGATTGGTACTTACAAAAAATCTGGAAGTAGCCTGCAGTCCCAGGTTCAAGCCGAAAGTGTGTTTAGGCCTGCGAAAAAGGGTGTTCTCCGTTTGATTGTTCACAAAATTGAACTCATTGCCTTCAACATAGGCATAGAATCCCGTGGCGCTGAACTGGCCGATTTTTAGCCGAGGTTCAACCTCAAAGCCTTTTGCTTTCTGACTTAATTGGTTAACGTATCCCCGGTTGCCATAAACAATAGCATCGGTAAGATCGCGGTGAAAAGCACTGATTCTTAAACTTAGATTATTGTCATTGCTCCTGACGTTTACCCCCGCTTCATAATTCTGTGAGCTTTCTGGTTTGAGGTCTACATTCGCGCCATATAAACCAAATAACATATCCAGTGTTGGTGCTTTGAAGTTTGTAGATACGGTTCCAAATAATTTAACATACCTCGTCAAATCATATGAGGGTGTAATGCTGTAGGTGTAATTGTCCCCATATTCTTCATGATTATTATATCGCCCCCCGACCTCTAAATTAAATCCTTTAAGATCATGTAAAAACAACGAGGTGTAAGTGCTGAAAAGATTAGCATGCGCACGATAGCTACCTTCAAGCTTTGTCAACCGATTATCTACACCTACAAGCAAGGTCAAGTTACCTCCGAGTTGCTGGCTATAATATAAATCAAGTAAGTTCATCTTACCTTGCGACTGACTCACTCCATACTGGTTTCTGGTATCGTTCCAGGTAGTTTCGTAGCTATAGTTGAAGTTCAACTTGCCTGTACCGAACTCGTATTTTGTATTTAACCCCGCGTTGTAGTGTTTTGTCTTGTACCTGTTATCCGGATTATCTAAAAAGGCACCACCATCAAAATCATAACGCCCATAAAAATATCGGAAAAATGGACTGATACTAAGTTCCTTCGTTGCTTGCAGCGAAAAATTCGCGTTTAAAGCAGCAGTCCGGTTTCCATCTTTTTCAAACGGGACTCCAGTGCCTACTGAATCAGCGGCTTCCGATATGCCAGCGGTTTTTGCCTGCGTATATCCAATATTGTAAGAAAAGCCCGAAACGTTACTGTTTATGCCGATAGTTCCTTTATAGGTGTCGAAAGAACCAATGGACCCGTTACCAAAAACGCTACTCACATCTGAACTCCCCTTTTTAGTGATAATATTAATCACTCCAGCAACCGCGTCAGAGCCATAAATGGTTGACTGTCCACCTTTAATGATCTCTATATGATCAATTTGATCAATTCCAAACATCCGCAGGTCAAAAGCAGAACCAGCTCCGGAGGGATTTGCGACAGGAATGCCATCGATAAGCACAACAGCGTAAGCACTCCCTGCACCGCGGATAAATAATCCTTTGTTCAAGCCCTGGTTACTTGTTGCGCCACCCACAATCACGCCAGCCTGCTCACTAAGCAACTCTGGCAAGGTTTTACCTACACTACGTTCCAGTTGCTCAGCGCTGATGATGTTTACCACCTTACCTGTCTGATTTTGTTTTTGATCGTTTTTGGTGGCCATGATCACCACCTCCTCCAATGATTTCACCTCCTGCGCAACAGCAGAGTTTAAAGCCAAAAGTTGTGCAAGCCCAAGACCTGCAAGTGCATAAAGTTTTTGTTTCTTGTTCATTTCTGTGGTTTAAGCACAGCAAACAGTAGAATAAAAAGAAATGAGCAGTCTGTACACTACGAACCCATCTCCAGCTTCAATCCCCGAAAGCTATGAAATAATATGCTGGTGGCAGGTCTTCTGACTTACTCCCAAAACAACCGCCTTCCCATTTTGCAACAGTGGCATGGATGGCTGTTTTGTTTACAGAGCTTACAGCTGCGGGACAGTTACGGAATTACACCGTATTCCCTTTTAATCCACATGAGATCGAAATTCCATGCAGAACCAAAAGCGCTGCAAATGTATCAATATTCTCTTGTGAAGCAAATAATTCTAGGTAGCTGCAGCAACTTCAATACCTAAATTTATAACAGGCAAATAACAGGCAGATGTTCCTCAACCTGCTATTATTTAGTTCTTCCCTAAAATTTTAGTAATTTAATTACGTTAATTTGCAACCATATATAACCTTTACTACTATTTTATACTGACCTTAAACCTATGTTTAGAGAAATCGGGAATAAATTCATCCGTTATACGCTCATATTAATTTTTGCTATTATCCTTTTCTTCTGCGCCCTACAACTCAACTTCCTCTGGTTGTTTGGATATTCACCATCTTACACTGACATAAAAGCACCTACTCAAAGGGTAGGTTCTGAACTTTATACGGCCGACGGAAAACTCATCGGCCGCTACTTCAAAGAAAACCGAACTCCAGTCGATTTTAAGGAGATTGCACCAAGTGTGATCAACGCCCTGATCGCAACAGAGGATGTCCGTTTTTATGATCACATGGGCATAGACTTTCGTTCCCTATTATCAAGTAGTATCTCAACAGCCACTGGAGACAAACGTGGTGGAAGCACAATCACTCAGCAACTTGCCAAGAATCTTTATCGTACACGTTATAACAAATCTCAGGGCTTCACGGGTAAAATCCCTTTGGTCAGGACAATTGTTTCAAAGCTGAAAGAGTGGATGACAGCAGTAAAGCTTGAATCCAATTACTCAAAAAACGATATTATTACCATGTACCTAAATACGGTTTCATTTGGAAACAATGCATATGGCATCAAAACTGCAGCAAGAACCTACTTCGACCGGGAAACCGACCAGTTAACTGTTCCTGAATCAGCCATGCTGGTGGGTATGCTTAAAGGCACAACATTATACAACCCGATCCGGAATCCAAAAAATGCGCTCGACCGCAGAAACGTTGCCCTGGCGCAGATGGCCAAATACAACTATATCACTGCGGCGGAGTTTAAATCTTTTAAAGAGACGCCAATTACCCTGAAAGCTGGTGACCTTGAAGAAAGCAGCGACGGTGACTCCTATCTACGCACAGCCGTCGCCAAATACCTGGAGAAATGGTGTGAGGAAAACAACTATGACCTTTATGAGGACGGGCTAAAGATCTATACGACCATCGATTCCCGGTTACAGCAGTATGCCGAAGAGGCAGTAGCAGATCAAATGAAGACGCTGCAAAAACGATTCTACAACGCCTGGGGAAAGGAAGATCCATGGTATGATTCTGAAAAGCAAAAGGTAGACTATCCGGATAGGGCTATGCGCAACCTGAGAATCTATAGTTTATTGCAAAAGAAATATCCAAATGAGCCGGATTCCATAACGGCATACTTCAATAAAAAGAAAAAGATGAAAGTGTTCTCCTGGAATGGAAACCGGGATACACTATTCTCTACCCTGGACTCCATTCGATATTATGGAAAGATCCTGAATACAGGAATGATGACACTAGATCCTTTCAGCGGGAAAATTAAGGTATGGGTCGGTGGTATAAATCACCGGTTCTTCAAATATGATCACGTGAACCAAGCGAAACGTCAGGCAGGCTCGACCTTTAAGCCCTTTGCTTACCTGGCTGCACTGGAAAGCGGCATGAATCCTTGTGATACCTACGTAGATAAGCCTGTAAAGATAACCTATGATGAAAAGGGTAAGAAGGAAACCTGGGAACCGAAAAACGCAAGCTGGGGAACAACCTATCAAACCATGTCACTAAGGCTGGCCATGGCAAGATCTGTAAACACCATCACCGCACAGGTTACTGAAGATGTCGGTTGGGACAAGGTCGTTCAATGGGCACATAAAGCGGGGATTGAAAGCCCGCTTCAATCTGTCCCATCGGTGAGCCTAGGTCCAAATGATGTAAGCGTGTTCGAAATGGTCCGGGCTTACGGAACCTTCCTGAATAAAGGGGTAAAAACCGACCCGATACTAATTGAAAAGATCACGGATCTGGATGACAACCTGATTGAAGATTTCAAGCCAAAAACCGAGCGTGTGTTATCAGAAGAAATTGCATGGCTAATGCTATATATGTTGAGGGGCGGTATGGAAGAACCGGGGGGAACATCACAAGCATTATGGGAATGGGATCTTTGGAAGAAAAACAATCAGATTGGTGGAAAGACAGGTACCTCTTCAGACTATGTAGATGGCTGGTATATGGGCATTACTAAGGATCTTGTAACTGGCGTATGGGTCGGTTGCGACGAACGTACCGCCCACTTCAAAAACAGTCAGACCGGTGAAGGATCCAGAACCGCACTGCCGATCTTCGCCAAGTTCATGGAGAAAGTTTATAAAGACCCGAATTCCGGCTATACCTTCGGCCAGTTTCCAAAACCCACTGTCGAGATCACCAGGAATTACAATTGCCCGACCCCGCGCTATGTGCCCGACACAACGGCAACAGACACCACAATTGTTGACTCCCTTGATGTAGAACCGTTTCCTGTGGAAGACCCAGTTTTTGAACCAGTACAAGAAACCGTAAAATCAGAAAATAAAAAGCCTAACGAGCCTGCACAGCAGAAACCAGTAGCGTCGGAAGAACCACTTACCAGAAAAGAAGAAAGAGAATTAAGACGAAAACAGCGTCAAGCAGAAAAAGAAGCTAAAAAGAAATCGAACGGAGATACATAACCTTAGAGCGTGTATGAAAATAACAGGTACCTTTTCTAAAATTGCTACTGCAGCAATTATGATCAGCTTTATCGGGTCCACTGGACTTAAAGCACAAAGCTTTGGACAAAACCGGGTAAGGTATAAAAATGAAGATTTCAAGGTGCTTCAGACACCAAATTTTGAGATCTACTATTACCTTAAAAATGAAAAGTTCATCAGGAAGTATGCGCAGGACGCTGAAACCTGGTACAAAATGCACCAGTCCGTATTTAGAGACACTTTCCAAAAAAAGAATCCGATCATCCTTTATAACAACCATCCGGACTTCCAGCAAACCACAGCTTTGAACGGCGAAATCGGCATTGGTACAGGTGGTGTGACTGAAGCACTAAAAAACAGGGTGATTATGCCTGTAATGGAGCTGAACAATCAAACCCGCCATGTTCTTGGGCATGAGCTTGTACATGCTTTTCAATACCACACTTTACTGGAAACGGATTCCCTGAGCCTTGAAAACGTAAGCCAGGTACCCCTATGGATGGTGGAAGGTATGGCAGAATATATGTCTATCGGCAAAACAGATGCATTCACATCCATGTGGATGCGGGATGCCTTGCTCAACCGTGACATTCCCTCACTTAAAGACCTCACGAATTCGAACAGGTATTTCCCCTATCGATATGGGCAGGCATTCTGGACCTTTGTTGGCTCGACCTACGGAGACAGTACGATCGTTCCCCTGCTTAAAAATACAGCAAAATACGGTTATGAGAATGCACTGCGGTTTACCTTGGGCTTTGATGACAAGGCACTTTCCGGACTATGGAAGCAAGCAATCGAGGCGCACTACCGTCCGATGCTAAAAACAGATAGTAGCCAGGTTAAAATACGAGGTACAAAAATTGTTGACAACAAAAACGGAGGCAACATGAACGTAGCCCCGGCAATTTCACCGGATGGCAAGTTCCTGGCATTCCTCTCCGAAAAGGACCTGTTTGGAATCGACCTTTTTCTTGCAGATGCGAAGACCGGAAGAATAATTAGAAAACTTAGTAGCCAGGCTACAAATACACACATCGACGACTTTAACTTCCTCGAGTCTGCCGGTGCTTGGTCTCCGGACAGCAAACGTTTTGCGTTCAGTATTTTTAGCAAAGGGAAGAATCAGCTGATGATTGTAGATGTAAACAAAGGCAAAACTTTGTTACAGAAAGATATGGGCGAAGTTGAGCAATTCGGCAATCTCACCTGGTCGCCAGATGGGAAATCAATAGCATTTTCCGGAATGGTTGAGGGGCAAAGTGACATCTTTGCGTACGATCTCAACGCGGAGAAAGTAGAGCGTTTAACAAATGATGCGTATTCTGACTATGCACCAAACTACTCGCCCGACGGCCAATACATTGTATTCTCATCAGATCGTGCGGCAATGGAAAAGGGACTTAAAGCGGCGAACTACCCACTAAATCTTGCCTTGCTTAACCTGTCGGACAAAAGCGTTAGAAACATTGAAATTTTTGAAGGCGCCAACAACCTGAATGCAATCTTCTCCGGCGATAGCAAACGTATTTTCTTCCTCTCAAATCGTGATGGCTTTCGAAATCTCTATGAATACAACCTGGAGTCTGCTACAATAAATCAACTCACCGATTATTTCACTGGAATTAGCGGTATAACAGAATTTTCACCAGCAATTACGGTATCCCGAAATGACGAAATCATCTATAGTTATTACCGGTCACAACGGTATACACTGTACAATGCTTCACTCAGTAACTTCAATATTAAAAGTGTAAACGCCGATGATGTCAATTTTAGTGCTGCCGTCCTTCCTCCGTTTGAAAATGCTGGGGTAACAACCGTAAACAAGAATTTGCAGAACTTCAGCAACTATGAACAGGTGCAGCCGGATTCACTGGAAGTCATTCCTTACAAACCTAAATTCAAGCTTGATTATCTTGCAAACAGCGGCGTTGGTGTCTCGACAAGTCGGTTTGGAACTGGCGTACAGGGTGGAATTGTAGGTATGTTCAGCGATATCCTCGGTAGAAATCAGATCATAGCAAACCTGTCAATCAACGGGGAGATCCACGACTTCGGTGGTTTGGTGGGCTACATCAATCAAGCAAACCGCATCAACTGGGGCTTCGCAGTATCACATATTCCCTATATAACGGGCTTTCGGGATATCGCAGTCGAGGAGCTGCCAACGGATGACCCAAATACTAAAATTCCGGTTTATAATGAGCGCACGAACATCATCAGGACGTTTGAAAATCAGGCACAATTATTTGCAGCATACCCCTTCAACAAAGTCCACCGGTTTGAAGCTGGAAGTGCCATATCCAGATACAGCTATCGTGTAGACCGCTGGAGCAACTACTACCAGAATTTGGATGGCTATGTTGGTGGATATCTTGGTTCAGACCGCAAGCATATTCCTAGCGAACAAGCAAGTCAGGAGTTGGGTATAAGTCTTCGCTCATTTAACATATTTCAGGTTAATGCCGGCTTTGTGGGTGATAATTCCATCTTCGGGCTAACTGCACCTTTAGATGGATTCAGATACAGAATCTCTGGCGAACAATATTTTGGTGATTATCAGTTCAGCGCCGTAAACGTGGATTTACGAAAATATGTACGTACCAAGCCGGTGACCTTTGCTGCTCGTGCATTCACCTATATGCGTTTGGGCGAAGACGGCGAAAACCTCTATCCACTATATGTAGGCTACCCATATCTGATTCGCGGATATGAAGCCAATTCATTTTACAACAGCGATAATGCTCAAGTTGGAACCTTTGATATCAACCAACTATCGGGAAGCAAAATGGCTGTATTCAACTTTGAGATGCGTTTACCATTTACAGGGCCGAAACAACTTGCTCAGATTCCATCAAGATTTCTGATTTCAGACTTGAACCTCTTCTTTGATGCCGGTTTGGCTTGGGACGAATATTCTACTGTATCATTCAAAAGTCAACCAAGTGGTGAGCTGCTTGAAAATGGCCGTCCGAGGGAGCGTGTACCTGCGCTAAGTGCGGGCATATCTCTTAGGGTAAACATGTTCGGGTATTTTGTATTGGAACCATATTACGCTTTCCCATTCCAGCGAAAAGATGTTAAAGCCGGTGTATTCGGATTAACCTTCGCTCCTGGCTGGTAACCATAGGCCATACCAAACAAGAACACTACAAAGCATGCGAATCCAAACAAGGGTTCGCATTTTTTTTTAAGAGAGCATCCCCATCGAAAGTTTAACCTGATTGTTGATCGGCTTGTTAACCATGATATGCTCAAAATCCAGACCGATAGTCAGATCAATCCAGTCCGGATTACATGACCTTACCAGGCGCTCCTTTTGCATTCTTGTAAAACGGCTAACAACTTTGAAACGGCTCAGGGCCTGTGCTTCAGTTTTAAACTCTTCAAAATATACTAGTCTCGTTAACTGCATGCCACTGTCAAAGAACAAACTCGGCATGGTTTTATAAAAGTCAAGTGTCTTAATTAGGTCCGAACTCATTCCAACATGAAGACTGGTCCTGTTACGGTCGGTTACGATGTAAACAAATTTTTTCATCTTATTAGGCTTAACGGTTACAACTAATTAAATTAGTATACCTCTTTGCTAAACAAATAAATATTACTAACTTTATTGGTACAATAATACTAACTATTTTAGTATAAACAAACATTTTATAAACTTTTATTTTATGTCGAATATTTCGTCTAACCTGAAATACTTAAGAAAGAAAAAAGGAATGACCCAGCAACAATTTGCTGATGCACTGGGCATTAAACGTTCATTGGTCGGCGCCTATGAGGAAGACCGTGCAGAACCGAAATACGACTTACTAAAAAAAATAGCAGACTTCTACGAATTTACCATTGATGAGTTCATTAATGAAACCATCAATGATAAGTGGAAACCAAAAACAAAAGCACAGGGAGCCAACCTGCGGGTGCTTAGTATTTCCGTAGATAAGGACGATAATGAGAACATCGAACTGGTACCTGTAAAAGCCAGTGCCGGTTATCTTAATGGCTTTGCAGATCCGGAATACATCCGCGAGTTGCCGAAGTTTCAACTTCCAATCCCGGCTTTAAAACAAGGAACATTCCGCGGCTTTGAGATCATGGGTGATTCCATGCTCCCTATCCAACCGGGCAGCATCGTTGTTGGAGAATACCTGGAGAACTGGTCTGAGATTAAACCCGGGGAAACTTATATCATCATCAGCAAAAATGAGGGCGTAGTCTATAAACGTGTAGGGAACAAGTTCAAAGAGAACAAAGAGTTAAAGTTGATTTCAGACAACAAGATGTATGATCCTTATACGATCGCATCCGATGATATTCTGGAGATCTGGAAAGCGAAGGCTTACTTTACCACCAGCCTACCGGAGGCGACAGCCGACCCATCTATGGAGACACTTACACAGATGATGGCTCAGATGCAGAAATCCTTGCAGAACCTGAACAAAAGCAACTAATCCGAAGCCTTAACATTTTTTAACATTTAAGCATTAAACTTATCTGGAGTTACATGATCTATTCTTTAAAACAACTTACAAATGAAAAAGATCGTATTAACATTAGCTATAGCAGTAAGCGCATTTACTGCAAGCTACGCACAGAAATCAGAAAGAGGCCCTGTTACACCTGAGCAGAGAGCTGAAAGAGTAGCAAGCCAATTGAAAGAAAAACTTGCATTGACCGATGCGCAGAAGACTGAGGTTTATAAGATTGAAGTTGAGAAAGCGAAAAAACAAGATGAATGGCGCAAGGAACGTGTGCAGGAGATGAAAAAGGTTGCTGAAAACCGGAAGGCCGAAATGAAAGACAGCGAAGACAAGCTTGCTAAAGTTTTAACTCCAGAGCAGAAAGCTAAATACGAGTCTCTGAAGGCTGAACGTAAAGATAGAATCAAAGATCGTCAGCACAGAAAAGGACGCAACCCTGGTCAGGTAAGACCATCCTCAACTAAAGAGAATTCTTAAAATGAAGACATAAAAAAAGGGAGCAAATTTGCTCCCTTTTTTTATGTAATAGCTGGAAACTATTTTACTGCATCAATAACAGCTTTGAAAGCTTCCGGGTGATTCATTGCTAAATCAGCCAATACTTTACGGTTTAAACCGATATTTTTTGACGCTAATTTACCGATCAATTGAGAGTATGAAATACCGTGTTGACGAGCTCCAGCGTTGATACGTTGAATCCATAATCCACGGAATTCTCTTTTCTTAACCTTACGGTCACGGTATGCATATTGCAAACCTTTTTCAACCGTATTTTTAGCGATTGTGAATACTTTACTTCTTGATCCCCAATAGCCTTTGGCCATATTAAGGACTTTTTTCCTTCTTCTTCTCGAAGCTACTGCGTTTACCGAACGTGGCATAGTTGTGTTGTGTTTTGATAAGCGGTGTTGCGTTTTTCAGCAAACTTACTACCGGGTACCTGGTTAGAAAAATTTAATTATTTACCGATTGCAAGCATTCTTTTTACGTTGCCCATATCTGCAGCCGAAACCATACTGGTGTGGCTAAGATTGCGCTTACGCTTCGTTGACATCTTGGTTAAGATGTGGCTTTTGAATGCATTCTTTCTTGCGATTTTACCTGTTCCAGTAAGCGAGAAACGCTTTTTAGCACTGGAATTGGTCTTCATTTTTGGCATAACCTGTTATTATTTATGTTAATTATTATTTTTTAGCAACTTTCGGCGCCAGTGTCAGAAACATACGCTTACCTTCTAACTTCGGTAGCAATTCCACTTTGCCGATATCTTCTAAAGCCTGTGCAAACTTAAGCAAAAGAATCTCTCCTTGCTCTTTGTAAACAATAGCTCTTCCTTTAAAGTGAACGTATGCACGTACCTTTTCACCATTCTCCAGGAAACTAATGGCATGCTTCAGCTTAAACTGAAAATCATGATCATTGGTATTTGGTCCGAAACGGATCTCCTTAATTACAGTTTGCTTTGCATTGGATTTAATCTCCTTCTGCTTTTTCTTTTGTTCGTAAACAAATTTGCTGTAATCAATGATTCTGCATACAGGAGGTACTGCATTTGGAGATATCTCCACAAGATCCAGCTCTAATTCATCAGCTAAGGCCAAAGCTTTTGACAAAGGATAAATCCCTGGTTCAACATTATCTCCAGCTAATCTAACCTCCTGCGCTCTGATATACTGATTAATATTATGTTCTGCTTCTTTTTTCTTAAAAGGAGGACGTGGTCCCCTATTAAATCCTGGTCTGCCTAATGCCAAATGTGTATCTTATTTAAATTGTTATTTCTTTTATTAATAATTCACCAAATTCCTGAATGGTCATCTCGCCTAAATCCCCAGCGCCATGTTTCCTTACTGCTAGCTTTCCTTCGGCCATTTCTTTCTCGCCGATAATTAGCATATAAGGTAACTTCTTAACCTCAGCATCTCTGATCTTTCTTCCGATCTTTTCATCACGAAAATCAATCAATCCGCGAATATCCGAATTATTTAGCTCATCTAAAACTTTTTTCGCATAATCTTCATATTTTTCTGAAATCGGAAGAATGATAAACTGTTCAGGAGATAACCAAAGCGGAAAATTACCAGCGCAATGCTCAATCAACACCGCAACAAATCGCTCCAATGAACCGAAAGGTGCACGGTGGATCATTACTGGCCGGTGTTTTTGATTATCGCTTCCGGTATATTCCAGCTCAAAACGCTCCGGTAAATTATAGTCTACCTGAATCGTTCCCAACTGCCATTTCCTGCCTAAAGCATCTTTAACCATGAAATCAAGTTTCGGGCCATAAAATGCCGCTTCACCGTATTCTATAACTGTTGGTAGGCCTTTTTCCTCCGCTGCTTCGATAATGGCGGACTCCGCCATCTTCCAGTTCTCATCTGAACCGATGTATTTCGTCTTATTGTCAGGATCTCTTAACGAAACTTGCGCAACGTAGTCATTGAAGCCAAGTGACTTGAACACATACAATACCAGGTCAATAACTTTCTTAAATTCTTCTTTCACCTGATCTGGACGGCAGAATAAGTGTGCATCATCCTGAGTAAAGCCCCTAACCCGGGTTAAACCATGTAATTCGCCACTTTGTTCGTAACGGTAAACGGTACCAAACTCCGCGAAGCGTAAAGGAAGATCTTTGTAAGAACGTGGTTTCACCTTGTAAATCTCACAGTGGTGTGGGCAGTTCATTGGTTTTAACAGGAACTCCTCTCCTTCCTGCGGTGTTTTAATGGATTGGAAAGAATCCTTACCATACTTATCCCAGTGTCCGGAGGTGATGTATAGATTTTTATGACCAATGTGCGGCGTAATTACCTGCTCATAGCCGGACTTCGATTGTGCTTTCGTTAAAAATTGAACCAAACGCTCCCTTAAAGCGGTACCTTTTGGCAACCACAGTGGCAAGCCCGCACCTACTTTTTCTGAAAAGGCAAATAATTCAAGTTCTTTACCCAGTTTCCGGTGATCACGCTTCTTAGCCTCTTCAATCATTTGAAGATATTCGGTAAGCTCACTTTGCTTTGGATAAGTTACACCATAGATCCTGGTTAGCTGCTTTTTAGTCTCGTCTCCGCGCCAGTAAGCACCTGCAACATTCATCAGCTTTACCGCCTTGATAAATCCCGTATGCGGAATGTGTGGCCCACGGCATAAATCGGTAAATGCACCTTGTTTATAAAAGGTGATTTTTCCGTCTTCCAAACCTTCCAGAAGGTCCAGTTTATACTCGTCACCTTTTTCCTTGAAGTAGTTTATAGCATCATTTTTTGCAACTGCTGTCCGCTCAAAAACCTCTTTTTGCTTCGCAAGTTCCAGCATCTTGCTTTCGATCGCCTTAAAATCATCCGAGGAAAACTCACGATCTCCAAAATCCACGTCGTAGTAAAATCCCGTTTCGATAGCGGGACCAATACCAAACTTTGTACCTGGGTATAGTGCTTCAAGCGCTTCTGCCATAAGGTGCGCAGAGGAGTGCCAGAAAGTAGACTTACCTGCATTATCATTCCAGGTAAGCAGCTTTATGCTAGCATCACTTTCAATTGGGCGGGAAGAATCCCAGACCTCACCATTTACTTCGGCTGCTAAAACGTTTCTAGCAAGACCTTCGGAAATTGATAAAGCAATCTGATGAGCGGTTACACCGCTTTCGTAAGACCGGACAGAACCGTCCGGGAGTGTAATATTAATCATCTACAACTATGATTTTTAGGTTAAAAATTTATCTCATAAATCACCTACAATGTGATCTTAATGGACAAAGTTAGATTAATATTTAATATCTCTCCTACCTGTTCAAAAATTCAAGAAAGTTGGAATCGGTTAAACATTGACCAGCCAATCACAAGGGGTTGACAAGGCGTTCATAAGGCTTTAGCCTTGTCAACCCCTTGTCAACCCCCTGTTAACCCCTTGTCAACACCATGCCAACCAGATAGTGTAGTATACTGGTATTTGTTTACAGTGGAAAGTCTGTTTACTATATGTTGTTTACAATTAATGTTTATCTCGGGACGTAGTCACTAGAGTAGATGAATGAATTCTATTCAGGCTAGCGCATAAAAAAACCCGGTATGCGCTACCGGGCCAAGTAAGTTGGAATTTAAATGCTAGTATTCCGTACTCTCTAACCAGCCGTTAGCCAATACATCCGCAAGATGCATGGTCTTTAAGGGAATATTGTTCTTTTCGATGTATCCTTTTAGATGGAGCAGACACGAGTGGTCTGTCGATATGATGTAATCAACATCCTGCTCGAGTGCATTATTCACCTTCTGCTCGGCCATTGCTGAAGATATCGAGTCAAATTTCACGGAAAAAGTACCGCCAAAACCGCAGCACATATCTGTATCGCGCATCTCCACCATTTCGAGTCCGATTACCTTCGACAATAACTGCCTTGGCTCCTCTTTAATTTTGCATTCGCGCAAACCACTACAGGAATCATGGTAAACCGCGCGCCCGCCAAGCTCTGCCCCAAAATAGTCGCGCTTGAGGACATTAATCAGGAAGTCTGAAAGTTCGAAGATATTACTCTGAATGCTTCTGCATCGATTATGAACGTTAGAGTTGGTGAATAGGTCGTTAAAACCAGATTTAACCATCCCTACGCAGGATGCAGATGGTGAGACAATATATTTGGTATCAGAAAAATCATTGAGGAATTTGTTACCGATCACTTTTGCTTCTTCCCAGTATCCCGCATTATACGCAGGCTGTCCACAACAAGTCTGACTGGAATTATAGCTTACCTCACACCCTGCTTTCTCCAGAACCTTGACCGTATTAAAGGCAGTTTCAGGATATAATTGATCTATAAAACAGGGTACAAAAAGTTCTACTTTCATTTTGATGTATATAATGGTCGTGATGCCTTTTTAAGGGCCAGCAAAAATACCAATCCTAGGGCAAAAAACAGGGTCAGTGCGATAACGGAGTTTCGCATGTTGCCGGTTAGCTGCTCAATGTAAGCGAAACATGCCAATCCTGCAACAATGGCCAGCTTTTCAGTAACGTCATAAAAGCTAAAAAAGGATGCCGTGTCGGGTGTATTTTCGGGCAGGAACTTGGAATAGGTTGAGCGTGAGAGCGATTGAATACCACCCATCACCAATCCTACTACACCAGCGAGCAGATAGAACATTTCAATAGAGTTCACGAAATAAGCAGCGATACAGATGCCGATCCAAACGACAACTACAAACAAGAGCACCTGCACATTGCCATATAATTTGGAAAGTTTCGACATCAGGTTTGCGCCAGCGATCGCCACCAACTGAATGATCAGTATCGTAATGATCAGACTTGAAGTTGGAAGCTGTAAGACTTTGGCGCCGAAACCAGCAGCTGCTAACATCGTTGTTTGCACACCCATAGCGTAAAAGAAAAATGCCAGCAGAAACTTCTTTAATTGCGTCATGTTCTTCAGTTGGCGCCAGACCTTGGCAAGTTCTGCAAAGCCACTCGAAATCTTACGCTGCACATCCACATTGAAATTGGGACTTCCCTTTGGTAGCACAAAAAAGGGAATTTGTGCAAATACAATCCACCAGAGCCCCACCAGGAGAAAAGATAATCTTGGAGGGAAACTGGCATCCGAGATGCCGAACCATTCTGGTTTAAGGACAAAAACCAGGCATATCAGTTGTAACACTACACTACCCACGTATCCATAAGAAAAGCCCTTTGCGCTTACCGCATCCTGGCGGTCAACGGAAGCAATCTCGGGCAAGTAAGAGTTGTAAAACACGAATCCTCCAGCATAACCGATTGCAGCAAGCGCAAAGCAAATGACGCCAAGTTCAAGCGTTTCCAATTTAAAGAAGAACAGTAAACAGCATGAAATTGAGCCAAGCCAGGTGAACATTTGCATATAGATCTTCTTATTGCCCCTGTAATCCGCAATTGAACTAAGCAAGGGCGAGATCAACACGATGATCAGGTAGGCAAAGGCAAGCGCATAGTTACTCAGTGCCGTGTTCACCACATTCCAGCCGAAGAAGGATACCCGATCACCCTGTGCCGCGGTAGTCGTAATTGCAGTGAAGTAAGCCGGGAAAATCGTTGAAGTAATCACCAGATTGTAGGCCGAATTCGCCCAGTCGAACATGGCCCATGCCCGGATGACCTTCTTATTATCCTTGATTTCCACTAGTTAACTTTTTCCAGTTTGGATGTTCCGGATTTCTTATCCGATACGTTCTTTGGATTTCCTTTATAGTAGATGGTGCTGGACCCGCTGGTTTTCACCTTAAGATCATTCAGTACATTGATATTCGATTTTCCTGTACCTTGGATATCAATATCATATTGAGCAACAACAAAGTCAAAGGCATTTAACTCAAGTACACCTTTGCTATCAAGTTCGTGCGCTCCGGCCTGTCCACTTAAGGTTAACCTTGCCGCACCGTCACTTTCAGTTTTAACTTTACCAGCATATAGGTTAAGATTTAGTTCGGTTGCACCCGAAAGCTTCATATCGATATCTCCAACATGCAAGGAACCTTCACTATAAACTTTGCTTGCACCGGCAGCTTTGATCTCCGTCAGTGCACCGACACCGGCATGTATAACAATAGAGTCAGCGCCGCAGTACTGCATTGGATCTAAAGAAACCTTAAACTTTTCGCCGCTAACCGTGGTCTTGATCTTGTCTATGATACTGGAGTCGGCCGAAACCGCTAGCTTGAATGAACTATCCTGACGAAGGACAAGCTTTACAGGTCCATCGATCTCAATTTCATCGAAGGGTGAAACCGTGATATCTCTGACGATGTGGTCTCCGGAATCCTCGATACATTTAGATGAACATCCGGCAAATGAGATCGCTGCCACGAGCAGCAGGCTGAACTTGTGTTTTAGGAGAAATTGTTTCATTTTTTTCTATTTATGGTTCATATATAGTAACAACTAATTTTCAGGAAAGGTTACAAGTAATAGTTCTTACCATCGGTTTTAATCTTTCCTGCGTCTAAAAGATTGCGAATTTGTTTTAAGCGATCCGCTTCGGTTCCGGTTTTCAGTGCCAGTACCAAGGCATCCAACGTGTGTGGATCTGATTGCAACAAAGTTGCGATTTCGAACGAGATTTTTTCTTCAAGTTCATCCAGGTCCTGCTGCTTTTTCTCGGCTACGCAGATGTCACAAAGTCCACATTTGTCTGCAGCAGGCTCGTCGAAATAAGCCAGCAGCTGCACACTCCGGCATAGTGGCGTAGCGGCATAAGCAAGTACAGCTGCAATCTGGTCTTCCTGAAGCTTCTTCCTAAGTTCTATGTAGCGCACATCGATGTCCATGTGCAGCTGATCTACCCTCGGCACAACAAACTGTAACTGCGGTTTGTCGGTTTGTGGAAGATAAGATATGATTTCCTGCTCCTCTAATTTCCGGAGCATGTTTATGACCGTTTGATAGGACACCTTTAACCTGCCTGCAATTTCATTTTCATTGACCTTCACGTACTGATCGAAGGATCCGCCATAAGCACGAAGTACGGTCTTAATCAAAGGGTCATATCCGGCATTTTCTATCTGAAAGCGGTAAACGTCTTCGTGGCCTTGAATAAACATCAAACGGGATTGCAAGAAAATATTCTCCGACAAGGTGAGGTATCCGTCATGCTCCAGAAACTTCAACGCAGCAATCGTTTTAAGCACGCTAAGATTAAATCGTTTGCAGAAATCTGCCAGATCAAAGGGAAAGCTTAGCCCCTGCCCGGCCCCATAAGCAAGCTGGTAGTAGCTACCAAGGTAATGATAAGTCTTTTTGATGTCTTCTGGTGTCGGAAAGCTATCGGCATATTTGGACTGTAATGCCAGGCGATCTGATTTATTTGCGAGTAATACCGCGAAAGCTTTGTGTTCATCCCGGCCGGCACGGCCAGCCTCCTGGTAATAAGCCTCTAGGCTCTCTGGCAGATCCAGGTGCACAACAAAACGTACATCGGGCTTATCGATCCCCATTCCGAAAGCATTTGTTGCAACCATTACCCGGATCTTATTCTGCTTCCATGCTTCCTGCCGCGTGCTCCGCTCATTTTTCTCTAGTCCTGCATGATAGAAGTCGGCGGCAATGCCTTTACGCTGAAGGAATAGCGCCACTTCAGTCGTTTCACGCCTGTTGCGAACATAAATAAGTCCGCTGCCTTTAACATTTTTCAGGATGTCTAGCAGCTTGCCATATTTGTCTTCAAGGTCCATAACCACGTAACTCAGGTTTCTGCGGGCAAAGCTCTTAACGAAGATCTGAGGATCGCGAAGTTCAAGTTTCTCCACAATATCTTTGCGTACAAAACTGGTTGCTGTAGCCGTGAGCGCAATCATGGGGACATCCGGGTGGATCTCACGCAGATCTTTTAACAACAGGTAAGGCGGACGGAAATCATAACCCCATTGAGAGATGCAATGTGCTTCGTCAATGGCGAAGAGGTTAACTTTCATGTAAGATAACCGTTCTTTAACTAGAGTAGAAAGCAGACGTTCCGGGGAGAGGTATAGGAACTTGATGTTGCCGTAAATGCAGTTATCCAACAAGATATCGATTTCCCGCTTACCCATTCCAGCGTAAATAGCCACCGCCTGTATGCCTTTGGCTTTAAGGTTTTCTACCTGATCCTTCATCAGAGCGATGAGTGGAGAAACAACAATACAGATCCCTTCTTTTAACAAGGCGGGTAATTGAAAGCATAACGATTTACCACCACCTGTAGGTAACAGCGCCAGCGTATCTTGTCCGTTCAAAACAGCATCAATAATGTCTTCCTGTAAAGGTCTGAAAGTATCGAAGCCCCAATATTGCTTTAAAAGCTCGGTTTTATTCATAAAGGTCCCGATCAAAACTATAAAAACGAAGCGATATTATTAAATTGCCCGCTCATAAATCGATTTAAAATATGCGTAAGACCTTACTAAGTGTTTTAATTATTGCTGCTGCTCATCCTGCATTTTCGCAGGATAAAAAAGAGGCTCCAAAATGGGACGTTGAGAAGTTCCGCGGAACGACAAAGAATTTCACCATCAATACCGACGAAGGAACCTGGATGAACCTGGATGTTAGTCCTGATGGAAAAGACATTGTATTCGACATCCTTGGTGATATTTATATTATGCCAATATCAGGCGGAACGGCTAAACTACTAAGTGGTGGTGCTGCATTCGATGTGCAGCCGCGCTTTAGTCCAAACGGCCGGTATATTTCATATACCAGCGATAAATCTGGAGGCGATAACATCTGGATCATGAACCGGGATGGCGCAAACAAACGGCAGATTACAAAGGAGAGTTTCAGGCTGCTGAATAATGCAACCTGGATGCCTAATAGCGAATATATCGTAGCACGAAAGCACTTTACTGGCACCCGTTCTTTAGGTGCAGGAGAAATGTGGATGTACAACATCAACGGCGGTGATGGTGTGCAGCTTACGAAGCGAAAAAATGACCAGCAAGATGCGGGTGAACCGAACATTTCGCCCAACGGCAAGTTCCTTTATTATAGTGAAGATGTTACGCCAGGGCCGACTTTCGAGTACAGCAAAGATCCAAATGGCACCATTTACGCCATCAAACAACTTGACCTGAATACAGGCAAGACCATAGACCTGATCAAACAACAGGGCGGTGCTGCAAGACCACAGATCTCCCCGGATGGTAAGTTGATGGCTTTTGTGAAGCGGGTTAGGTTAAAATCTGTACTCTACATTCAAAACATTCAAACTGGCGAGGAGTCTCCGGTTTTTGATGATCTAAGTAAGGACCAGCAGGAAACCTGGGCAATATTCGGGGTATATCCGAACTTCGCCTGGACGCCGGATTCAAGAAGCCTGGTCTTCTATGCTAAAGGAAAGATTAAAAAAGTTGACCTATCCTCCCTTGCGCTGGCAGAGATTCCATTTCAGGTAACAACAAATCAGTCCGTGCAACAATCCCTGCATTTTCAGCAGCAGGTATTCACACCGGAGTTCAACGCTAAAATGATCCGGCAGTTAACTACTTCACCGGATGGCAAAATGGTTGTTTTCAATGCAGCAGGCTTTTTATACAAGAAAGAGCTGCCAAATGGCACACCAGAGCGCCTGACTAACGGTCTTGATTTTGAATTTGAACCATCATTTAGTCCGGATGGTAAGTATGTGGTATATACCAGCTGGAGTGATGAATTTAAAGGCTCGATAAAACGTGCTGATGTACGTTCGGGACGATTTACCACGCTTACAGACGAGAAAGGATTCTACTACTCTCCATCTTACTCCAGCAGTGGTGATCGCATTGTTTTTAGAAAGGGTCGTGGCAATGATGTGCTGGGACATACTTTCGGCAGAGGCGGCGGTATTTACGTCATGTCTGCGAATGGTGGTGCGAAGACCTTAGTCTCCGAAAGTGGCATAAAGCCGAAGTTTAACGCCGATAACAGACGTATTTTCTTCCAATCTTCTGAGAACGGCAAAAAGGCTTATAAGAGCATTGGCGTAAATGGTGGCGGGGAAATCACCCACTATACTTCAGGTTATGCCACGCAGTTTGAGCCAAGTCCAGATGGTAAGTGGATAGCGTTCACAGAGTTCTTCAACGTCTACCTCACGCCTATGGTATTAACGGGCAGTCCACTTGACCTTTCCTCTGGTAATAAATCCATTCCACTAACCCGTTTAACTAAAGACGCAGGATCCTACATTCACTGGAGCAATGATAGCAAGCGTCTTTTCTGGACTTTAGGTGAGCAATATTATGCACAAGACATTATAAATGCTTTCTCTTTCGTAGAGGGCGCTTCAGGTCAAAGGGAAGTTGCACCTGACAGCCTTTCTGTAGGGTTAAAGCTCAAAGCTGATGCACCTACTGGAATGATCGCACTTACGGGTGCTCGCATCATCACCATGAAGGGCGACGAGGTTATAGACAATGGTGCCCTGCTGATTGAGAATAACAAGATTGTCAGCATTGGAAAAGCTGCTGATGTTAAAATTCCGGAACAAGCTAAAGTTGTAGATCTGAATGGAAAAACCATTATGCCTGGAATGGTGGATGTGCATGCACATTTACGTACGAGCCCGGATGGCATTAGTCCGCAGACAGATTGGTCTTACCTTGCAAACCTTGCTTTCGGTGTAACCACTGCACATGATCCTTCAAGTAACACCGAAATGGTGTTTAGTCAGGCCGAGATGTTGAAAGCTGGCAGGATGATCGGTCCGAGGCTTTATTCTACCGGCTCGATTCTATATGGTGCAGATGCAGACATGAAAGTAGTAATTAACAGTCTGGACGATGCACTTTCCAGTCTTCGCAGACTAAAAGCTGTTGGGGCATTCTCGGTTAAATCTTACAATCAACCTCGACGTGAGCAGCGTCAGCAGGTGCTGGAGGCGGCAAGACTATTAAAAATGGAGGTGGTGCCTGAAGGAGGTTCAACGTTCTTTACAAACCTGAACATGGTGATAGACGGGCATACAGGCGTTGAACATAGTCTTCCAGTAGCCCCTGTTTACAAGGATGTGCTTGGCTTATGGAAGAATACTCAGGTTGGTTATACCCCTACTTTAATTGTGGCTTACGGAGGCCAATGGGGTGAAAATTACTGGTATGACCGCACCAACGTTTGGGAAAATGAAAGGTTACTTGCTTTTACGCCACGATCAATTATCGATGAGCGTTCCAGGAGAAGAACCACTTCGGAGTATGGCGATTACAACCACATTGACATATCTAAAGCAACGAAGCAGCTTGCTGACGTGGGTGTAAAGGTTAACCTGGGCGCCCATGGTCAGATTCAGGGGCTCGGTGCACATTGGGAGTTGTGGATGCTTGCACAAGGTGGCATGTCACCATTGCAGGCGATCCGTGCGGCAACCATCAATGGGGCAAGTTACTTAGGCATGGAAAAAGAGATCGGTTCTCTTGAAGTCGGTAAGTTGGCAGACCTTCTGGTAATGGATGCAAATCCTCTTGAAGATATCCGCAATTCGGAGAAGATCAAATACGTGATGATCAATGGCAGGCTTTATGACAGCATGACCATGAACGAGCTGATCTCAAGAGAAAAGATCAGAGGTAAAATGTGGTTTGAGATGGGTAATGGCAACAGCTATTCCCTACCATCAGGGCCATCAGAAACCTGGACTTTCACTGTTCCCCAATGCGATTAATATAACAACCAAAACGAATTGGCCTTGAGAATTGTTCTTAAGGCCAAATTTGTGTTATACAAAATTAACAATATGAAAATGTTTCAGCGGGCGATAACGCTTAGATCTTACCCAAGAGGGTTCCACTTAATTACGACTGAGGTGTTGCAGGCTTTTCCAGAGTTGCAAGAGATTCAGACTGGAATCTGTCAGGTTTTTATACAACATACATCGGCTTCACTTACCATCAACGAGAATGCTGACCCTACCGTAAGATCTGATTTCAAGATGTACTTTGACAAAATTGTTCCAGAAGAAGACCCGAACTATAAGCACGACGACGAAGGGCCTGATGATATGCCTGCACATTTGAAAAGCGCTCTTTTAGATACCAGCTTGACCATTCCTGTAACGAGAGGCCGGTTAGCCTTAGGCATATGGCAGGGGATTTACCTATGTGAACATCGAAATCATGGTGGCCGGAGAAATCTTGTCATTACAGCATGGGGCATATAGCGTTTCACTTTTAATGACATAAAGCTTTCTATTTCACTTTTTATGACATAAACTACTTTATTTCATTATTTTTGACATAACAATTGCCAGAAATGAAAAGAAGAGACCATATAATCCTGATGGCTGATATCGTCGATAGCCGAAAAAGTGACCAGAATGAACTCATGAGCACATTTAAAAAGCTTACCGCCGAAGTAAATCTAAAGCACAAAAAAAAGCTGCTCTCTCCAATAACCATCACCCTTGGTGACGAATTCCAATGTATAGTAAAAGACATTTCCAAAGCCGTAACACTAATCCTAGAGCTGGAAGAAAAGTTGGTTGTTAGTCAGGCAGGATTCAGATTGAGATATGTGTTATATGAAGGCATAATAGATACGCCAATTAATCAGGATATTGCATATGGCATGCTTGGTGAGGGCCTTACCAAAGCCAGGGAAGCCCTCGAAAACTCCAAGCAAACCAACAACAGGTATAGCTTTCATCTGCGCAAACAGCAGGCAGCAGCGGCCCTGACAGCAAGCTTAAGTATTTACCAAAGTATAACAGACGACTGGAAATTAGAAAAGGATCATGCCCTGATTAGCAAGTTTATTGAACTACAAGATTATAAGTTAGTTGCTGCAGCCCTGGGAAAGACAAGATCTCAAATTTGGAAAAGGCACAAGAATTTAAAAATAGAACCGTATTTTGCAGTTAAACAGGTAACGCAATACATAGCTGATCAGGCATGAGATTATTAATTATAATAGCCGTGATGGCTGTTTGTGAAATATTACTTTGGTTTATTTTCTCGGTAGTCGCAAAGTTCTACTACAAGAAAACAGAAATAGACTTAGAGTCCTTGTTCAAAGGTTGCCTGGAGCGACTCTTCCTCGCTTTATTCCTGTACAACGATCTGCCACATGCCCTGACTGTATTCAGCGCACTTAAAATAGCCACTCGCCTGAAACACGAGGAAAGACATGAGGAAACCCAACGGTTTAACAACTATTATCTGATTGGCAATCTAATCTCGGTAAGTATGTCCTTATTTTATCTGTTTCTATGGAACCACGCTGGCACCATTGACGCAGGACTGGAAAAACTCTTTTCAAAATAACCGGACATTATTACTGAAGCGGTTCTTTAAGTTGAACCAAAAACATGGGATCAGTACGAAACATAGCCCAGTGAGACAAACATTGTTTGTATAAGGCTTCAATATCTTCGCGTACCTGCGGATCGAGGCTGGCATATTGCTGCTCATCCTTAGCATACTTCAGCTGTTCTATGTAGAGCATCAGGTTGAAACACATGGTCATCTGGCCGGTTGCCACCAGCTTCTTCAATATATTATCCAACTTTTCCTGTTCGGTAAACCACAAGGTTGTGCCGAAAGCTGCGGCCTCCTCAACCACCGCTTGAATAGCGGGGCCAACATCAGCATCATAATTCCCCGTAAAAAAGCCTTTCCGCATTTTAGCGCCACTATTTGCGCCCGTCAGGTTTTCCCGGGTAAGACATTTGATCAAGGTGGAAACCCTTCGAAACTGATACGTATCCTCCTCATAGAGCCTATTATAATTTAGGCGGCGTACAACTTTCAGGAATACACTGCTGAGCAGTGTTAGCAGCGAATTTACCCGGTCCATGATCAGTGGCTCAGCGCGGTGTACAGATAACTCGTCGATATCAAAATTTGCAAGCCGCTTCAGGTAAAATGCTGGTATATGATCCCTGATTTTAAATAAAAGCCTAAACAGTATAGACTTAAGCTTCTTTTTAACCACAAACCGGGCACCAAGGAAGAGCAAGGCAAATACGGCAACAGTCCAGCAAACACCAGCCAGCCAGTTTGTACCAAAGCCAAAAAGGAAAGGTGCAAATATGCCAAGGCAGGCTACAGCCCGAAGCAAAAGGCTCCCGATGTGGTCAAACCGTTCTGCACGATGTTTCAGTGTTCGTAACGTAAGTGCTCGAAAGCCGGTCTTGGGTTTCTCCTTAAACGGGACAAACGCCTTCATATCCGGAGAAGCAACATCAGAAAGAATGATCAGGTCGAAGTAAGGCTGTTCTGAATTATCTTTATACCGGAGGATACTGTCTATCCCCTGGTTGTCATAGATTCCACCATCCATAATACCCAAAGGACTGATACCTGCAGCGGCATTCATCGTTGCCATGTCCTCCAGATGCGGAGACTCTGCATGTACAAAATCATCAGGCCAGCACATCGGCTCAAATCCACCAGGAAAACAGGACGAACTTGCCATTACGTCTGAAAGTTTAACCTCCCGGAGCATCCTGACAGGAATACGGTTGTAATAATTTCCGGAGTAGCTCCATTCCGTATTTCGAAAGCGAAAGTTTACGGCATTCTCAAATTCCGTACAGTTGAAGACAACTGCTTCCAAATGAGATTTCATCTCATCGAACACCTGCATCAAGGCACCCTTGGTAAAGGCTTGATCATACTGCTCCGCAAAAACATTAATCAAATTTTTCCGCTTAAAAGTATAAGGCCATGTTGCTGTGGGGTTCAGCTTGTCGATACCAGCGTGTAAAAGATCTATATTGATCAGCCGCTCTAAAAGAAAATGATAGACTTCGTCAAAAGACTTGCCCTCCTGTTTCATTAAAGCATATACGACCCCAGTGATAGAGCCACCCGAAACAGTGGAAATAAGTTTCACCTGCTCCAGCAAGGGTGTGGCCCCAAGTTTAACATGATTCAGGTAGGACATGGTGCCCAAATGAAATGAAGCAGCGCGATAGCCACCGCCGGAACAACTCAGTGCAATTTTCCCGAACGGCTTTTCAGGTAGCGGTATGTTTCCCATAGGATGATTTTAGTTCACATTGCCTTACCCTAATTTAGCAAATAAAAAAACCCGGTGAAAGCCGGGTTTAATACTTAGCCGTGAATGGCTTCTTTAGTACCGAAACTTTGGATCAATTCTCCTTCAAATTCCAGCCATTGCTTCCATCTTTTATCAACGTCTACATCAATTGTATATTTACGTGCAAAGTTCAAAAATGTGGTATAATGGTTTGCTTCCGAGACCATCAGGTCGTAGTAGAACTTGGCCAGCTCGGCATCCTTGATGTTCTGCGAAAGCACCCTGAAGCGCTCACAGCTTCGGGCCTCAATCATTGCTGCAAACAACAGACGATCAATGAATGCAGTGTTTCTGCTACCATCTTTTTTGCTGAACTTGATGAGCTTACCTACATAATCATCCTTGCGCTCCCGCCCCAAAGTATATCCCCGTTGCTTGATGATGTCTATCACCATCTGAAAGTGCTGCATTTCCTCAATTGCAATTGCCGTAAGTTCTTCGACCAGATCCATATGCTCTGAATTATTGGCGATTAAGCTTATCGCATTGCTTGCAGCCTTTTGCTCACACCAGGCATGATCAGTTAAGATCTCTTCGAGATTAGATTCTGCAATGTTTGCCCAACGAGGGTCGGTAAGTAATTTTAATCCCAGCATGTCTGTGTATGTTTATACCGGCAAAATTAGGAATAATCGCCTCCATTTGAAATGCTTGAATATAAAACTGCTGAATGCATGGATGAAAACTCCTTACTTTGCGCAAATTAAGCTATGCAAGAGAAAAGGGTTCTGATAATAGGATTAGTTTGGCCGGAGCCAAATTCCTCAGCTGCCGGTACCAGGATGATACAACTGCTGCAGCTCTTCCTGGACAACCAGTATGAGATGGTATTTGCCTCTGCGGCACAAAAAAGCGAATTCAGTGTTGACCTAAAAAGCCTGGGTGTCCTGGAGGAAGGTATAAAGCTAAATGACGATTCCTTTAACGACTATGTACGTAATCTGCAGCCCCATGTAGTCATATATGATCGCTACATGATTGAGGAACAATTTGGCTGGCGGGTAAGACAAGAATGCCCGGATGTTTTAACCATCCTGGACACCGAAGATTTACATTGCCTGCGAGCTGCGCGACAACAGGCTGTGAAAGCGGGCAATATGGATCAAGCCGACCTATACAACGATACCGCCAAACGCGAGATTGCTTCCATCCTACGTAGTGATCTATCGCTTATTATCTCCGAGGTCGAAATGGACTTGCTGGTTACACAGTACGGAGTAGACCGATCCTTATTGCACTACCTTCCATTTTTAGAGCCGCCGATAACAGCAGAAGTTCAGCAAACATGGCAGGCTTTCGAAGATCGTGAAGGTTTCCTCTTTATTGGTAACTACCTGCACGAACCGAATTGGCATACGCTACAGGTGTTGAAATCGGAGGTTTGGCCCTGTTTAAGCAAACACCTCCCGGGTGTAAACATGCACATCTATGGCGCTTATCCCGGTCAAAAGGTGATGCAGCTGCACAATCATAGGCAACGCTTTTTGGTCCATGGACGTGCCGATAACGCTGCAAGGGTGATGTCAGCACACCGGGTCCTGCTTGCACCTATTAAATTTGGCGCCGGACTCAAAGGCAAGTTTATTGATGCCATGCAGACCGGAACACCAACGGTGACGACCAGCATTGGCATGGAAGCTATGGCAGGCACCTTGCCCTGGAATGGCATCGTGGCCGATGATATGACTAATTTTTGCAGGGCGGCAGCCAGATTGTACAACGATAAAGCCGCTTGGATGCAAGCCCGGGAAAACGGCGCAACGATAATAAACGCCCGGTATGCACAGACACTATTTGGGCCGCAGTTTATGGAGGCAGTAGAAGTGTTAAAAAGCAATTTAGCGCAACATAGGAGAAATAACTTTATTGGCCAGATTTTGCAACACCATACGTTGAACAGCCTGAAATATATGTCGCTCTGGATCTCGGAGAAAAACAAACGCTAGCGGTGCCACGCTGAAACTTGATCAATCATACCTTCCGTAGCAATAGCTGCAGAATCCCTGTTGCTTCATTTTCAAATAACCTGCTTGTACTAAGCTTCTATGTAGCATATAGACACAGTATAAAATCTTAACTAAGAACAGTTAACTAACGCGCTTAAACGATAACTACAGTGCGCTGTGATTAGCATATAGGCATTATACGTTAAATACGTGTTACCACCTAAGACCCAGCAGATTACATCATAAAAAAATGACAATTCACCTGTAATTTTTCTCCTAGATACAGTAGAAACTAATTAATCTATACAGTACTTTTGCGCCATATTTTTAGCGTTAAACACGCAATACGTATAAAACGCAAAAACACTACTACCTACAGAAAAAGAAAATGAACCTAAACACGATCCCGGCGCTTAACGACAACCAGATTAATGCCGGTCAGAAATTTATCTTAAAAGACAGCTTAGCTGGCGAGGCCATGGTAAATTTATCAGGCGGAGCCTTTATCACTGCCATGGCCCTTCATTTAGGCGCTTCAAACTTTCAGATTGGCCTTTTAGCCAGTTTGCCCATTTTAACCAATATCTTTCAGCTATTTTCCATCTGGCTGGTACAGCGATACAATAACCGGCGCGCGGTTACGGTAATAAGTGCTATTCTGGGGCGTTTCCCAATGCTATTTGCTGCATTTCTGCCATTCATGTTCTCTACTGAAGCGAGCTTACAGTTATTACTTGTGATCTTATTTGTACATTATGTTTTCGGCTCGATTGCTGGTGCAAGTTGGAACTCCTGGGTAAAGGATCTTATTCCCGAAAATCGCTTAGGTAGCTTTTTCTCACACCGTACGAAACTTACGACGATATTAAGTGCCTCTTTAGGCTTGGCAATGTCGATCTCGATAGACTTCGTTAAAGCAAATTATACGGAATACCTCACTTTGATGTATTACACGATCTTCGTTTTAGGTGGTCTTATAGGACTAGTAGGTGTTTATTGGCTCGCCAATGCACCGGAGCCGACACCTATGGTTAACAAGGATAGCGTATTTGAGCAATTCAAAAAGCCACTCAAAGATAAGAACTTCAAAAACCTGCTTGTTTTTAATGCCGCATGGGCTTTTGCTTTGAACCTTGCGGTGCCGTTCTTCACGGTTTATCTGATGAAAACCATGGGTTTACCATTGTCGTACGTTATTGGCTTTACCATACTTGCTCAGATCAGTAATATTTTATCAATAAAAACACTTGGACAGTATGCGGACCGCTTCAGCAACAAGACCATCCTGAACATCTGCGCCCCTGTCTATATTGCCTGCATCTTAGCTTGGATTTATGCATCTATGCCGGAACAGCGAATCTATGGATTGATCATCCTTACTGTTATCAGCATCTTTAGTGGCACCGCAACCGGTGGAATTAATCTTGCTTTGTACAACATCGGAATGAAACTGGCTCCTAGAAGAGAGGCGATGGCTTACATGTCTTCTTTAAATATGGTCGTTGCCGTATTTTCGGCAATTTCACCGATCATCGCCGGCCTTTTAGCCGATCAATTCGCCAATCAGCAGCTGCTATGGGATATACAATTCAAGAATGCTGAGGGTATTGTGAGTAACTTTGTAATCATCAATATCCAGGGTTGGGGATTTTTGTTCATCCTGGGTGGACTAATGGCAGCGGCCTCCCTTAAGCTTCTATCAAAGGTAAAAGAACAGGGCGAGATTAGACGTGAACTGGTGATGAACTATATGCAACTGCGTCTAAACAAACGAATTCGAATGAATTCTACCAGCCTCTATAGACGCGGGGTAATGAGACCGATATTAAAAGCACAAAGTATGTTTCGCGATAGTTCAAAGGAGGCTGCATAGCACAACCTAAGCAAGGCGTTTACAGATTAGTAATACAAACCCATAACCTTGGGATCGAAGATGATATGATCAATGTGTTCCCGGTGTGTGGTAAAATCGGGACACTTATTCAGAATCGCTTTATTCCGATAATCTACTACGCAGACAACAATCGCATGCTGGAGTGAAGCCTGCTTTTCCGCCGCAGAAAACTCCACTTCACTTTTGTAGTCAACGTGTTTGTAGCCGGTTGAGTGGTTAAAATAGATTAATCTGTACATGTCAAAATTTTACACTAACGTAAGTAAAGTGGGAAAATATGTGAAAGGTAAAAACACCTCTTTTTATACGGATAAGTACTATAATTAAAGTGACGGAATCAGGCATATAACTTGTAGACAGTATTGTGCAGCATATAACACTCATCGTATGGAAAGCAACATATCACATTGGGAAAATCCGTACGCCCACAAAATGTATCTTTGAAAGATTATATATCTGATAGTGTGCGAGACCTAGCTTTTACATCTTTAATAAAAAAACATCCATAAGTTGTTAAACACGCTCCATCGATGGTTTAGAATTTACTATAGAACAGTATTCGCCATCACCTTGCTGACTGTTATTTTCTGGATCAGCATTACCTACAATTATCTTTTATTCCACACCTTGGTGGAGCTCTTTTCCATTATTGTTGCTTTTGCAGTTTTCACGGTTACCTGGAACTCCAGAAAGATGCTCGACAGCAACTATCTGTATTTCCAAGGCATCACCTACTTGTTTATTGGAGCACTGGATCTACTGCATACCATTACTTTCAATGGCATGAACATCATTCCAAATCCAATTTATTATTCTAATCAGTTCTGGGTTGCTACACGCTTTTTAGAAGCAACCGCACTCGTGGTTGGATTCCGCTTTATGCTGCAAAAGCGGCGGCTGAATGCTGACCTTGTCTTTCTGAGTTACGGGATAATTACTACACTGATTATCCTGTCAATTTTGGTATGGAAAATTTTTCCAATTTGTTTTATTGAAGGCGTTGGACAAACTCCATTTAAGATTTATGCTGAGTATGCCATCATATTGATGTTACTCATCGGGGCCGGCTTGTTATTGAAATTCAGGAAAAACTTTGAGCCTTCAATATTTCAGTCGCTAATTTTATCGGTTAGCTTTGCTGTGCTCAGCGAGTTTTGCTTCACCCTATACGTTTCCAATTACAGTGCCTCAAATGCTGTGGGGCATTGTGCTAAGCTTATAACCTTCTTCTTCACCTACAAGGCTGTAGTAGAGAAAGGGTTTATCCAGCCTACCACACTTATATTCAAAAATCTAAGTGATAGCGAAAAGAACTATCGCACGCTCTCCGAAAACCTGCCCGTGCTGATTTTCAGGTTTGACGACGCTGGTACTTGTATTTATGCAAATAAGGCCGTCCAACTGCTTATCGGCGCGCGGCCCGACTTCTTTTCCGGCAAAGATGTTTCACAATTGGGTCTTCCCGCTAGCTTCGCAAGCTGCATCACAAACCTGCTCGCGGAAGCCAGGCTTAGTAAACAGGAACAGGAGTTAGACTACAGTTTTGATGCAAGCAAACATTATGCGCTTAAAGTTATTCCCGAGTATACTTCTGGACGTGATGGATTTAGCTACCTGATCATTAGTTATGATATTACCCAGTTGAAGATCACTGAAAAAGCCTTACAAGACCTAAACGCAACAAAAGATAAGTTCTTCTCCATTATTGCCCATGACCTTAAAACCCCTTTTACTTCTATCTTAGCCTTCAGCGACTTGATTGCAAAGAACACTCTGAAATTTAGTCCTGCTAAACTTGAACAGATGGCACTTACCATCCGTAAGGCAGCACAAAATGCATATTCCTTATTGGAGAACTTGCTTAGCTGGTCCAGGTTGCAAACGGGGGCACTTGTGCCCAAGCCTGAACTTCTAGATGTACGTCAACTCCTAACAGAGGACATTGAGCTACTATCTACGATTGCTGATCTCAAAGGTATCACCCTGGAATTGGCTGAGGACACCGCTGGAAAGGTGCATTCTGATAAACAGATGCTGAATACGGTGCTGAGAAACCTTACTACCAATGCGATTAAATTCAGCCACACGAATAGCAAGGTTATTCTTAAAGCAGTTCCAAAAGGAAGTGATATACTATTTTCTGTTCAGGATTTTGGAACCGGAATATCTCCGGAGTTTATGGAGAGGCTTTTTAAACTTGAGAGCTCCTTTAGCACTACCGGCACGGAAAATGAAAAAGGCAGCGGCCTGGGACTTATCTTATGTAAAGAGTTTATCGAAAAAAGCGATGGTAAAATCTGGCTCGATAGCACGCCTGCTTCAGGCACAACATTCTACTTTAGCCTTCCAGCTGCCAATCAGCCCAACACTGTAGCTTAATGCATGTAAGTGGGATAACCAAGGATTGACTAATTAGATTGTATCTTATCGCAGCAAAAAATCTCTTTAAAAAGAAAATCCTCATCTTAATAGCAGCTAACGCTAAAAAATAAAATGATATATTCAGCACTATAGCAAAAAAAGCTTTGATTATCACCTATAATTCTAATGTTTTATATCTAATATCAACTTAATTGACAATACGGTACAACAATTAAACCAATCTCACAGAAATGACACTACCTAATTAGATATTTTATTATTTATTTTTAATTTTCAACGAATTTATTTGAACAACTTATCATTTATACATATATTAGTTAAACATTTTAGAGGTTAAATTATGTATTAGGAACAAAAAAGGCTTTTCATTTACTGAAAAGCCTTTTTTGTTCCTGTATATTTTTATAGAAAGAAATAGATCTACCGATTCTTACGTATAGCTGCTCTACTTTTGATGTAAATATGTTTAATATTTGGTTTTCCGGTATCACGTTCATCAACTTCAAACTTGTTAATGCTTTTAATTAAGGGAAGCATCTTTGGAAATCCATAATTACGCGCATCAAAATCTGGCTTTTTCTTCAGCAGCAGATTACCGAGATCACCTAAAAATGCCCAGCCATTCTCGTCCGCCAGATCACTAATACTGTCTTTGATCAGCTTGATTAGTTTTGCATCTACCTCATTAAGCGGCTTCGAGTCGGACTCCGCTTCAGGAAGTTGCTGCTTCGCTTTAGACAACTTTCTTTTAGGACTGGCTCCGCTATCCGTCTTCGGCTTCAATATTTCGATATAGATAAATTTATCACAAGCAGTAATAAATGGGGTTAATGTCTTCTTTTCGCCGATACCGATTACCTTCATGCCTGCTTCTCTAAGGCGGGTTGCAAGGCGGGTAAAATCACTATCACTGGATACTATACAAAAACCATCCACTTTCCCGGTGTAAAGTATATCCATCGCATCAATGATCAATGCACTGTCTGAAGCGTTCTTCCCTGTTGAGTAGCTGTATTGTTGAATAGGTGTTATGGCATTTTCAAGCAATACATTCTTCCATCCCGACACGGTTGGTTTGGTCCAGTCCGCATAAATTCGTTTGAAAGTAGGCGTTCCATACTTTGCAATCTCTTCAAACATCTCTTTCACGTTCGCATACGGAACATTATCTGCATCAATTAGCACGGCAAGCTTTAGATCTTTCTTATTTTCCATATCGCGATCCTCATTTTTTATAAGCAGGCAGGGAGAAATAAAACTCAGAACCAACGCCAAACTCACTTTCAACACCAATTTGCCCGTTGTGCCTGTCGATAATCTCTTTAGTAAGGTGAAGACCAATTCCCAATCCGGAAACATTAACAACCCCGTCAGCACGATAAAAGCGCGTAAAGATTTTATGTTTATGCTCCTCTTTTAATCCGATCCCAAAATCCTTCACCTTTACAGTAACCAGGTCAGCATCTTTACTTACAGAAACCTCTACCAGGTCGGCACCTGGAGAGTATTTAATCGCGTTAGTTAGCAAGTTATTGATCACCTGTTCAATTCTCTGCTTATCAGCATGAACAAAAACTGGTTCTGGCATGTCGTGGAAGATAATCTTGTGCGTTTTATAGGTGTAAGGGAAAGTTTCCATGACATCTTTCAGCACCAGGCGAAGATCAAATACTTCAAGATTAAACTGCAATTTACCTGCTTCAATCTTTGACACATCGAGCAGGTCGGCCACAAGGGCATTCAACTTGCCCACCTGATCCAGCGTCTTATCTATAAACAAGGCGTTTACACGATCCTGCTCCTTCCTTGCGAGCAGCTGTAAATAACCCTTAATGGTTGTTAAAGGAGTTTTTAGCTCATGACTTGCAAGCGCAATGAACTCATCTTTTTTGTCGCTCATCGTTTTCAGTTCTTCAAAGAGCCTGGAGTTATCTAAAGCAACCGCCGCCTGCGAGGCTATGCTTTCAACAAGGTCCACGTGTTCTGCTTTAAACCGTTCTGCTTGTGGATGGCCAAAAATCAAACCTCCAATGATTTCTCCATTGGCGGCAACCACCGGTACTGCCAGATAGCTTCTTGCATTCAGGTGCCCTACCGACATCTCAAGCAATGGCAGGTTCTTCCCATACTGGCTTTCCTTTGTTACATCATCAATTATTATCACCTTGTTTCCTCCAAAGGAGGGATTAAACAAGTCGGTTAGCTGCTGTATTTCAAGTGATTCAAAAGCATTCCTAGGTGCTCCAGACAGGGTAAATAACATAACAGCTTCACCCTCTTCATCAAGCGTATTGTAAAAAAAGGCACCGAAGGCAGCACCGGTGATTCTGGTCGTCACATCGGTAACTTGCTGCAATACTTCATTCACACTAAGCTTTTCAAGGATTGCCTTCCCAATGGAATTCAGTAGTTCTAAGTTTTGGGCATTGCGCTTGATGGCAGCTTGTGCCTCCACCTGTTCTGTAATGTCCCGCGCAATTTTCGAAGCGCCGATGATCTTTCCAGACATATCCTTTACTGGTGATACCGTTAAGGATATTGGGATAAGGCGCCCTGTTTTAGAAACCCGAATGGTCTCGAAATGCTTAACCTTGTTTCCCTGCCGAATTTGCCCCAGAATATTATCCTCCTCCTGCAAACGCGGCTTTGGAATGAGTATTGAAACTGGTCTGCCAATGACCTCTTTTTCGGTATACCCAAAAATCCGTTCCGCTCCCTGATTCCAACTTGAGATGATGCCGTTGAGATCCTTGCTGATTATTGCATCATCTGAGGATTCGACGATCGCCGATAAAACAGACTGCTTTGTTTCATAAGAGGTTTTTGCGGTGATATCCACGAAGGTGTTGTAGGTGCCGGAGAAGGCCTTAGCTGCAGTATATACGGGTATGGAGTAAGCCAGCAACCTTTTGAAAGTGTTGTCTGGTCGCTGAATAACAATTTCCTCATTTTCAAAGCGGGCCATGTATTGCAGTGCTTTAGCCATCGGAGAATCCCTGAGCTCCATCGGTTGCCCGTCTGGATAGTACATTTTCCAATTACCGGCCCACAAATCCTCACCAAGTACCGGGGTTATACCCCAAATTTCCACAGCAGCCTGATTAAAGAAGGTCAAATGACCATGCATATCACTAGTATATACTGCCAATGGTGATGCTTCGAGTAAGGACTGGAATTGGTTATCTTTATGTTCAATATCAATAGAGTCCTGCATATTGTTCAAGTACGTGTTAGCTTGTAAAAGTAATAAATGAATCCGCATTATCTTCATCAGTCCGGTATTATTTACCGGTCTCTAAATGAGAAGCATCGACTGGTTTAGATTCCGGAGAACCGTATTGTCGTAAGTAAATAGTCAGAAAAACAATCGCCAATACTGACAAGAATTCACTTTGCCAGTTCTGAAAAGTTTCGAACCAAAAACTTGGTCCGCTAATAAAAACCAGGAGAGAATCCGCCGGTTTATCTTGCAACGCCTGTTCAATGTTATGAGCTTTGAAACTCCCAAAAAGATGTAAGCCCCAGCTGAAAAAAAATAGCAACATAAAAGCTATTGACAAGGAATTGCTATACACCTTCAAAATCCATCCGCCTTTACGCACTGGCCATGGCGCAGCTGCTGAAGGTTGGGGAATTCTATCCACTTCCTCTTGATCATCAAGGGATTTAGACTCAGCCGAACCAAGTTGTCTGAGCTTTACTGTTAATAATACGTATAAAGCCATTTGCAAGAATTCACTCTCAAAATTCTCAAAGGTGGCTGAGATGAAATGTGCGCTGCGTAGATAAGTCGCAAAGCCGATCGCTGGCGCATGCAGGTCTGAAAGCTCCTCGTTGTGTGTCTTCCAACCCGTATATGCCTGTGCAACCAGTGTAAGAAGAAAGATAAACAGAAATACTAGTGACAGCCCGTTCCGATATAGAAACGAGTGCCGGTGTGATTTTCCCATTAAATGGCCAAATTAGATAAGCTAAAAACCCTACCAAAAAGCCCGCCAATCTTATTATTAGAAGGCTGATAACGTAGTTACCACCGCTGTAACCTTCTCCAACGCTGTTAAACGATAAGGTACATCTAGGGAAAATGAGCCATGTACAGCACGGGCTCCGGTTAATTCGACCAGCGAGGCTACATTGTCGGGCGTTACACCAGCACCTGGCATCACTTCAATCCGATCTCCTGCTGCGTCAATCAGTCTTCTAAGTACATGGGCGCCGGCAAGTGCAGTGGCCTCAGCACCAGAGGTTAATATCCGTTCAAATCCGAGTGAAATTAGCGCTTCCATAGCCTGAAACAGATCAGAAGTGTCGTCAAACGCACGATGAAATGTGGCGGGAAGTGGATGGGCAAGTTCAAGCAGTAGCTTACACCGCTCCACATCTACAGCACCATTGACCAAAAGTATTCCAAAAACAACACCATCACAGCCAAGAGCTTTACAATTTACAACATCGGCTTTCATCACTTCAAACTCCAAATCTGAATAGACGAAGTCGCCCCCACGCGGCCGTATGATGGGATATAACTTGATGTTTAGCAACTTTCTGGCTAGGGCTATTTGCCCGTAGGAAGGCGTGGTTCCACCTTCAAGCAGATTATCACATAATTCTACCCGATAGGCACCCCCCTCCTGTGCCACCAGCGCAGAATTTAGGCCGTTAGCACATACTTCCAATTGTACCATTCTAATAATAACTTTTACCTGGAATAATTAAATCCTGTTTTTTTTCATCGCACACCGCAAAAGAAAAACCTTTTTGAATAGCGTATGCACCATACTCACCCTTTTTATTGATAGCTAAAAACCCTACCTGAATGTTCTTGGCAGTTTCGGGCTTTTTCTTGATGATACGCATCACCGCCTCTTTACAGGCAGCTTCCGGCGAATAACCCTGACGCATCAATTCCACCACAAGGAAAGAACCTACATTCCGTACAACTTCTTCTCCAACTCCCGTCGAGGTAGCACCACCAACCTCATTGTCCACATACAATCCTGCCCCAATGATGGGGCTGTCGCCGATACGGCCATGCAGCTTATAGGCCATGCCGCTGGTCGTACAACCGCCAGAAATATTTCCTTTGGCATCAAGGGCAAGTATGCCAATGGTGTCATGGTTATATTGATTACCCGGCAATTTCTGGGGGCTCGCCTTGTCATATTGCTTGTTCTCAATATTCATTACAGGGGCATATTCTGCGGTCTTAAGCCATTCTTTCCATGCTTTTTCACTTTCAGGCGTAAGCAGGTTTTCTTTGGCAAAGCCATTTTCCAATGCAAATTGAAGTGCGCCGGCACCCGCAAGCATAACATGCGGCGTTTTCTCCATTACCTTCCTTGCAACAGAAATTGGATGTTTGATATGCTCCAATGCAAGTACAGCTCCACAGTTGCCTTGTTCATCCATGATGCAGGCATCAAGGGTGACATTACCATCCCTGTCAGGTAAGCCACCATAACCTACGGTCTGGTTCTTTACATCAGCCTCAGGCACCCATCCGGCTTGCTCAACGGCATCCAGCGCCCTGCCCCCTTTGGATAAAATTGCCCAACCAGCCTTGTTTGCAGCAACTCCGAAATCCCAGGTCGATATGATGATCGGCTTGGCGGGTGCTGATAACATTGCGCCGGGTAAGCCCGTGGCGACAGCGTTCTGATTTAAAGCAAGTGCTCCTGCAGAAAGTGCAGAGGCTTTGATAAATTTCCTTCGGTTGAACATAGTTGAGGTATAAAGCTTAAAAAGGCCAAAATAAAGAAAAGACCTCAAAAAACACCATCTTGCTGCAGGATCAACAGATAACATGGGTAAAAGAAGTAATCTTATACCTGTTTAATGTGCCCGGCCTGCTAAGGGGCCAACGCTTGTTCAACAAAATGCAAAACCTCGGATGCAGGAATTACGAGGTTGCTCACGCGACTGTAGCGGCCGATGTTTAAACCGTAAAAGCGCCCATCAAGGTCGAACACCGCAGCGCCACATTCTTCCGGCTTCAATCTTGCATCATGCGCAAACACGGCGTTAAAGCCATCCCGCCGCCTGCTTTTTCCTCCTTCAAATCTTTCAGATTGGTGACTCCCCACGGTTTCCGGTTTCCAGCCCAGTACAACATCATGAACAAGGGTATGTCCGGCACGCTTTAGCTCTACACTAACACTGTCTCCTGGCCAATACTTTTTTGATACGCGTAGGAAATCCGCCCGGCTAGCCACCTGCTCACCATTCAAAGCCAGCAATTCATCACCTTTCTCAAAAGTAGCAGTCCCAGCAATTGCAGCTGCTTCAGTAATCTCAAGCGGCCCGAAGTAGGCGACTTGCGCACCCAGATAACCTACACTCTCCTGCTTGGGTAAACTAAATGTCCCCGTCCCCAGCACACTTATACGATATTTCCCCGCAGCCAGTGGCGAAGCCAAGAACCGTCCTAAGTCAGCTAAGCCAATAGATGCAGTATCAACCTTTGCCAGTTCAATTCCTCCCTTTAGTTGCTTCTCTATAGCAATCAGAACTAAATCATTCAGCTTATCTCTTGTAAGCACTTTAGCCCTCAGCGTTTTACCTGCAAGCGATACCGTGGGATGATCGCCTACATACGAAGACTTGCTAATCACCAGGCTTGTACCCGGTTGCTTTGCAAGGCCCTTCATTCCTTTAGTCTCAATTAAAGCACCCATGATCTGTTTCGGGGCACCAGACACCGTGCTACTAATCAAGACAGCACTGCTCATGATCTCCTTTTTTACCCTGATCAATTGATCTGGCTCATCCAGTTCAGGAAAGATCTTCAAGCTGCCGGAAACCGTCTCGATTCCAACACTGTCTTTTTGCTTCGGATAATCACCATAGGTGTTCGCTTGCTGTAAGGCTGTCCAGTACGTCCGGTATAAATCAACAGGCACTTCAAAGTTTTCCTTTTCTGACACGTCCACAGCACTGTGAATACCGATGACATTCCCAAAGCCATCAAACAAGGGGCCTCCGGAATCACCGGGCTCCATCAGACAGGTCGATTGCAGAAAGCCATACTCATTATGTACGTCGTATATCTCGCCTACACGGATCATCGGTAGTGGTTGATCCAGTGACTCGGGATATGCAATACTTATGCTCAGCATACCTTTGGTAAGTTTAGCCGAATGCCCCATTGGAGCAAACGGCCAAACACCCTCATTAACGATCTTCAGCATGGCAACATCAGGCATAAACGGCCTTGATTCCAACTCAATCTCCCCCCTGCCCACCGCAACCGTCGATCGGCCATCCGGAAACATGACCTTGTAGGTCGTTCCGGGAGTATTTACATGCGCTGCAGTTAAGATGTGTCCTTCTGGTGTAGCGACAACACCGGTAAATTGTGGCCCTGTACGTACATTGCGAACGGTGTCAAAAGCCCAGATACGGACGCTTGCCGGATAAGCGCGTTTTATCGCGCGATGTATGGTTTCCTGCAAGTCTCTTGCGTTAGCCTGCTGAGCGACGGCAGTACCCGAAGCAGTACAGCAAACTAACATCAGCAAAAATATAAGCTGCCTCATGCGCTTAGTTGTACAACGCTGCAAGTTTAGCCTTCAAGCTTTCACCACGCAGCTCGTTGCCAATCACTTTCCCATCTTTATCAACCAGCACACTTGCAGGAACTGCTCTTACGCCATATAGTCGTCCAACAGCATTGTTCCAGCCTTTAAGGTCGGATACATGTAACCATGGCAAACCATCCGCCTTGATGGCTTTCTCCCATGCCGTTTTATCGCTATCTAAGGAAACTGCTAAAATTTCAAACCCTTTGTCCTTGTACTGATTGTAAAGTTTAACCAGGTTCGGGTTCTCTGCGCGACATGGGCCACACCAGCTTGCCCAGAACTCTACCAGCACAACTTTACCTTTTAAGTCAGCCAGTGAAATAGACTTTCCGTTAACATCCTTTTGCGAAAACACTGGTGCGGTTGCGCCAATTGCGGTCATCGTTGAGGCATCAATACGTTGAGCCAGTTCAACACCCATATCTAGCGACCTTAACTGCGGGTTCAGCTTTTTAAAGGCAGCCGCAATCCGGCCTTCATTCGCTTTGTCTTTCTGCGTTTCAGACAAGGCAACCAAGGCAAAAAATGAATTGGGGTTCTTTTCTGCAAAAAGAAGTTGCTGCTCGTTCTTGTTATCAAGCTTGGCCCGGTACCAGTCATTAACAGCTTTCATGAAGCCTGGGTCTTTTTGATCTTCCGGACTCCCGCTTGAAAACTTAGCGTTTACCGCCTTGGTGAGCTCCATAATAGAACCACCTATGGTTTTATTATAGGCCATATGCTCATCATAAATTTTTGAACCCGTAAATACTGCAGTAGCCAAAGAATCTTTGGAATTCACCGTGATGTTTTCCGGACCGAAATAGAAATAGATTACATCTCCAGTGTAAACCGCTTTGTTTTTACCTTCCCCGGTATGGTCCAGGGCCATGCGCGCATAAGCATTACTTTTAATTTGCCCGGTAAACTTAAATTTACCATCCACCAATAAGGCCGAGTCGGCATGCCCTTCGCCATTGTCCATGTAATCCAGGTAAACCATCGCTGGCTTGTTTAATGCACCTAGCTTACCAGCCATGGTGAACGGTTTGTTTTGTGCAACAGCTAGAAAGCTGGCGAATAATGCAGGTAGAATAAGGAATTTCTTCATGTTTTCTTGTAATAAGTTCTAATTAGGTTTTGTATTAATAGTCTTTAACCACCAGATCAAGCGGGTCTCCCGGGATGCCTGAAATGGTGTTTAGAATTTTGCCGGTCTCTCCAACGCGGACGTCAAGCCGGAGCAGCGCTCCAGGTACCCCAACCCGTAGCTCGTTGCCATCGTCGCTAAGCTGCAGCATCGTCACTTTCCTTCCGCCAAGATCAGCGGTAAGCTGGCGGATATCCTCGTTGATTGGGTTATATCGATAGATCTTGTCATCAGAAGAAAAATAAAAAATATCGACAGGTGATTTAACCCACTTGGTGTCGGCCTTCACCAAAGCGGATCCTTTAAACACCTTTTTGTGCAGCGGTGTTATCGCCCGGTTGTTATAATCATCCATGGCGAGGTTAAACCCATACTCATAGGTCTCGCCAGCTGGGCTCCGGAAATAAGCATAGGAGTTACCCGAAACAGCACGCATGAAGATCAAATTGTCCATGTCCAGCTTCTTAGGGTCGAAAGGAAGCCCGGTACCATTTACCTTATAGGTCGTACCGGTAAACCCTCCTGATGAATTGAAGGATACAAAGGCTTTTGACTTCCTGTCAAAGCCGAAATAATACCTGCCCTGCGCAAAAGTGAAAAATGGAGCCAAGTCATAATCTCCTGCTTCCTCATTGGCGAACTTCCCGAAATCAGGTGCGAATGGCGCTGTAGTGGTTATACTTTGGTAGAGCTTTCCATTAATCAGTCCTACAGGATAGCCTGCGGAGCCATCAAACACTGCGGGCACTACACTAGGTGGTGTAATGAGGAACTGCGCCCTGAAGTCCTTTTTCTTCAACATGGAAGAACCATCCAGGATTACCCCTCCCGTAGCATGGTCTTGACATACCACCCAATAATCTTCAACGGTACCGCCTTGATAAACAATAGGCTTAGCGAATAGCTGCACGGGATTTTCAGGCAGGTCGACGCCGTGCAGGTTTCGGTAAATATCACTCAGAACTGTACCATCAGCCTTTACAAAGGATAGTTTCGTCACACCATTTTCCACACTGAGAATGGTCTGGCCAGTTGAAAAAGGCGTAGTCCCCAAAATTTTAAAGGGGAAGGTATACTTCATGCCATTGCGATTGTCCGTTATCGTCAGTTTGGCGTCGCGCAGTCGTGGCGCCAGATTATAAACCAGCTTCAATGGGTAGCCTTGATAATCGTCTGATCGAGCCGCTTCTGAAACATAGATCTTCCAGTCGTAAGTTAGATCCTTCAAAGGATCAGCACCTTCGATAACCACATTCGGTTCAATGATTAGCGTATCACCGAGGTTGGCGTCGAAAGTGGCATCGCGGAAATCCTCCAATATCGGTTCAGATGGCGGATTATAATCATAGTTGCCGAGGTCCTTCTTACAGCCTAAGATGCCCAGGAACAGTAATAGGGCAATATATATTTGTCTTTGTTTCATGGATCTAGAGTTAAAATTTACATCGTGATCTGGTTCCCATTTTCATCAAGGAAAATATAGGTATCAGCGGCACTAAAGTATTTGAGGTGGAACTTGGTGGCTGGTGCATCCTTTTGGTACAGGTCGTAATCACCTGAACCATCCGTCCTTGCAGTCAACACGTAACCTAGCTCCGGGTGTGTATCCACCCAGCTAAATGGAAACTTCAGTAAAGAACGTGTGTTCGAGATATAGAACAGACTTCTCGGTATCTCCATAAATTCCGATTGTGGTAACAGGTCCCTGGTACCTGACGAAATCAAAAATAGCTGATGTTTCACCCGGCTATAGGCCCCAAGTTCACCCACCCATAACATCCACCATGATGGCATTTCCAGGCGATTTGAGAAAAGCAGGCTTTTCGTTCTGGTCTTCTTCGGCAGCTTGTTGTCAAAATCCTCACCTCCAACTACCTGAAAAGTCAGCTTTACAGATTGCGACTCCAGCCCGGGTGCATTTAGCAAAACAATTGGCACCTTTACCATTCCTGAATCTGAGGGCATGATGTAAAATGGCTTCAGCGCCTCGTAGTGTACATCAGGCTTAGCTGTGGTACCAGTGTCGGTAGCCTGGATCTGGAACTTGCGCTCGCGACTTACGCGTTTACCCGAAATCTTCACCGGAACCCATATGGTATCCTTGGGGAGACCTGGAGTATAGGCAAAACTATACGTGAGTTGTTCTTCGTCTTGGTAGTCCAGGTAAATGTTGTCAATCTCCACATCATAAAGGAACTTTTCATCCTTTTTGCAAGCCAGCATCACGCTACAGGCCAGTAAGAAAATCAATATTCTATGCTTCATGTCCAATTAGTTGTTGGTGTTTAACTCGGTTGCAGGTATCGGAAACACGAAGATCTTATCGGATGGACTGATGCTTTGTGTTTGTGAAATCTTAATCGCATGGTTTAGGCGTTTGTACATAAAGAAAGTCTGGCTCTCCCCATAGAATTCCTTTCTCGCCTCAAGAAGGAGGAGATCGAGAAATTCGCCCTTGTTGGCGACCGTCGTTAGGTCATCCGGAATTCCCCGGTTTCTCCGAACCGTGTTGTAATACATCAGTGCTTCCGACGGATTCTGGTCAAAACTTGCTTCTGCAGCGATATAGTACATTTCACTTAAACGCAATGCCGGAGCGACTAAGGGATGCAGGTTTGACAGCGGTGCAGAATTCACCACATATTTCTGTAATAAGCTCCGATCTTCAGTCGATTGCTGCCCTTTAACATTTACAAACCATTGCTTGTAGCGATTATCTTCCGCACCAAAACGCTGTTTCTCGTAGATCTCGTCAAGTTGACTAACCGTGGGGCTATAATCAGGTGCCTCTTTGGAAAACAGGTTAATCAGCATGTCTTTCGCATTAGGGATGTACCATGAAGCGATAAGTTCCTTATACAGGATCCGGTCTTTTTTACTTAGATCACCCTGGATAAAATCTTCTACTTTGGTAAAGGGAAATTTCTCAGAATCGATAACAATTTTGGCATTTAGCAAGGCTTTCTCGAAGTCAGCTTTATAAAGGTAAACCCTCGCCAACTCCGCGCACACTGCGAAATAGTTCATCCGGTGTCTTCGGTTCTGCAGAAAAAGATCCGGGTGGTTTAACTCCGTTGCTTTCTGCTCATCAGGGTAGCCAACGACATATCCGGAAGAAAGGATCGGATCAGATAGGCTCAGCAAGGCCTTTGCAGCTTCCAGATCAGCAATCGTGAGGTCCAGCACTTCGGTCACGTTCAGGAAAGGTGTGTTGGTTGGCGTTACCGTGGTCACATAAGGAATAGCTTTCCCCAATGGTTTACTAACGAAAGATGGGGCGAACATCCGAAGCATATCAAAATGCAGGTAAGCCCGCAAGGCCAGAGCCTCCCCTTTTATAATCTCGTAATTTTTATCCCGGAAAAGCGATTTGCGTTCGTCAATTGTAGTCAAGATGTAGTTTGCATTTGCCACACCACGATATGCCTGTTCCCAAATCGTTCTGGTGTCCGATATCAGCGTTGCGGATGCGTAGTTGAAATTGGCAATCTCCTGAAATTTGACATCGGTAAATCTATAGTTCTGTGCCATGATGTCCAACAGACTGAAGGTCATATAACCTCCATATAGCTGTCCTCCTGCACAATGCAGGTACACACCGTTTAATGCTTCTTTGAAACCAGCCTCGGTCGTAAACAGCTCGTTTTTGTCTATTTCAGATTCTGGTTTAACATCCAGAAATTTCTTGCATGATGACAAGCTTAGCATCATCAATATAATTGTACAGATTTTCTTCATGTTTTGAGTTTTTTAAAATGTTGCTGCTAAGGCGAAGGTCACGCTTCTTACAAAAGGATATACTGTTCCCCGTTCAATCTCAATGCTTGAACTTCTGAACAGGTCATTAGCCGTAATAGAAGGTCTCAGTGCTTGTAATCCAAGTTTCTTAGCTACACTGCGTTTGAAATCATAGGATAGGTAAACCGATTGTAAGTTGATGGTATTATATCGCTGAACAAAACGCGAGGATGTTCTGGTATTATCCAGATAGGTTCCTGGATCTGCAATGTTTTTGTAGAAGGCAATATCACCAGGTTTTTGCCACTTTTCGGTGAGCGCTCTGGCATCCACGTTAAACCTGGGATCCGCATTCTCAACACGATCTACCAAGGTCTGATTATACCTGTCGCCGCCGAACTCATAACCGACACTGAAGCTTAGCATAAACTGTTTATAAGTTACACTTCCGCCCATGCTTCCGAGCAACTGCGGTGTTTCATCGCCCACAGGTTGTGTATCTTTAATATCGTAATCGTAGGTATAGGTACCATCCAGTTTTTCGAAGATCTCCTTACCATTTTCCGGATCAATACCCCTAGACTTTACGGCATATATGGTGTTTATGGACTGGCCTTCTTTGAAACGCAGCATTGGGATTGAAGTGGCGTTATTGTCCGGATCATTTTGCTGTTCGTCAATCTTGTTGTTAAAGGCCTGCAGCGCATCATAGATCTTCACAACTTTATTTTTGTTGTGGGCAAGATTACCCATCAAATTGACATTCCATTCAGCCGATTTGTAAGCATTCAGGGTCAGGTATACTTCATAACCTTGGTTAACCATATCACCAAGATTTGCTTTATACACGGTGAAACCCGTTGAAGGCGAAATATCAATATCGGTTAACAATCCCTCCGTAAGTTTATAGTAGTATACCGGCCTGATGGAAACGCGATCGTTAAACAGCCCAAGGTCTAGACTCAGGTCATAGTTCCTTGTTTTCTGCCACTTTAAATTTTCATTTCCATAGCCGTTTACAACTGCCCCTACGCCTGTAGAATACCAGTTCGATTTTTGATAACTATAGATGGATTTAGATAGGTAAGCCGGAAAAGATGCAGAACCGGTGAAACCTGTGGTTGTGGTCAGACGCATTCTGGAAATCACGGGTAAAAGCCTGTTCATGAAGCTTTCCTTATGAATGTTCCAGCCTAAGCCCAAGGACCAAAAAGGAGAAAAACGACCTTCTTCACCAAAAATGGATGATCCATCTAAACGAAAGGAAGCATCCAGAAGGTATCTGTCTTTCAAAGCATAGTTCTCCGCAGCTACAAATCCAAGCAAACGTCTTTCAGAAACCTCCCCTGAAGGTGAGGTATTTTCCGCATAGCCTCGTGCAAAGCCAATACCTGAAAACTTGTCATTGCTGAACCCCCGCGCAGCGAAAGATTTATAGTTTCCTTTACTAGCAATCCCGTTTGCACCCAAGGTGGTATTGAAACTGTGGTCACCCACTTGTTTATTGTGCAGCAATCGCAGGGTACCATCTGCTGTCCAGGTATCCGTAGTACTGTAGTCATAGCTGCCACGGTTCTGAATCTCGTTGGTTGGGCCATCAATGAAGGTATTGCTGAATGGCGAAACAAACCTGTCGCTGTTTGCTTTATTCTGGTTAAAACTGAAAGATCCAATAAACCTCAGGTCTGGTGTAATCCGCCAGTCAGCGGATAGGTTATCAATGAATTCAAAATATGAATTCTTATCGAAGTTACCCAGCGTTGATTCGTAAAGCGGGCTAAAAACCTTCACCGTTCTGTACTGATCCCCGCCATCCAAATGCGTATCTATTTGCCAATTGGCGATCTCCTGGATCAAATTACCTTCAGCATCTGTCATCGGGTAATAAGGGTTCATTCGTACGTAAGAGGAAAAATCGCCATACTTTGAATTCTGCGCATTCACCTGAGTCAGCGTTACCTCGTTCTTAATAAGAAGTTTACGTGTCGGATTATAATTAAATACCATCCCTCCACTATACTGATTCCGGTTAGAGCCCATCATCGCACCCGGACGGGTTTGATAACGTAAATCAACACCATATCTAAAGGTCGAATCCCCTCCTTGGGCATATAGGCTGTGTTTTTGCCCATAAGTATTACGTAATGGCTGTGATAACCAGTAGGTGTTTACACCACTTAATACATTTTTAAGTTTACTGTAATAAAGTTCATCCAGATCATCCTGGTTACCCACATTATTCCTCCCGTTCGTGTATAGACCCGATAGGCGCTCATATTCAAGCTTTTGTTCCGCATTGAGCACATTGTAATCGCTCAAATCGGGTGCTGTAGGATTTAGCTCATAGTTGTAGGTTAGCTGTAGCTTTCCCGGAATAGGCGCTTTGGTGGTGATAACCATTACACCATTGGCTGCACGTGATCCGTATATCGCTGTCGCGGCTGCATCTTTCAGCAAGGTCACACTCGCAATGCGGTTGATGTCCAGATCGGTGATTTTTTGCAGGGAAACTTCAAATCCATCAAGAATAAAAGTTGGCAAGTTATAGCTACTTGAAAGATTATTCCGGTCCAACACATTATCGTTAATGGAAGGAACAGCAGTTGCACCCCGGACGTTAATTTTTGGCAAGGCATTGGGGTCTGAACCCAGCAGGTTATTATCAAGTATCCGAAAGGATGGATCAAAATTCTGAATACTTTTAAGAATGTTCTGTGAGTTGATCTGTTTAAGCTGATCGCCCTGGATCGTGATGGTATTTCCGGTATAGGTGTCCTTTTTGACGATCTGGTATCCGGTGATCACAACATCATCCATGCTGTTTACTTGTGTTTCCATCACGACCGTGATGATTTTCGCTTCTGCAACCTTCAGCTCCTTAGGTTTATAGCCAATATAGCTGAATACAATGATGTCTCCGGCATTTGCATTGATACTAAACTCCCCCTGGTTGTTGGTTTGCGTTTTTACCGCCTTGTTATCTTTCAAAGTGACATTCACACCCGGTATTGGCTCCTTGGTATCCGGGTCCAGTACAGTACCCTTGATGATGGTCTGTTGAATGCGTTGTCCAGATAAGGACTTTTCGGGCACCTTCTCCCGAATCACTATGGTTTTATTTACAATGTCATAAACAAGATCCTGCCCCTTTAAGCAGGCATCCAACGCTTGTTCAAGCGTAACGCTTTTTAGTTCTACACTAACGTTGGGTTTCCTGGTATTCAGCTTTTCATTGTAAAAAAAAAGGTAGCCAGTCTGCGCCTTTATTTCCCTGAATACACTTTCCAAAGAACTGTTCTTCCTTGATAAGGAAACGGTTTGCGAAAAGCTGGCAGCAGAGAGATGTAAGGCACTGATGAATAATAAAATAGAAGTCAATTTCATCACCAGAAGAAGTTTAAACTTTACGGCACGCGGCACCTGGGCCGCCTTGTAAAGACAGGTTAATTTCATACTTTTGTTTAGGATTAAGATTCAATTAAGCAGCTGGTTCGAAGGCAGCTGCAGACTTCATTCGGCCGGGATATGTGAAGGTATCCCGGTTTTTTCTTGTGATGACTAGTGTAGCAGTTTAATCATGTTCTGAGGTTTAAAAGGTTAATAATCTATTGTTTTCTTGCAGAAACAGTCATCTGATTTCCTTCGATCTTGAACTGGAGGTTGTTAAGTTCTAGAATCCGGCATACCTCAGAAAGCTTACTATTTCGGGGGATCTCACCGACAAATTTTTCCTTCGGGAGAGGGCCATCATAAATGATCTTAATGTCGTACCAGCGACTGACCTCCCTCATGATCATCTCCAGATCCTCATTCTCAAAAGAGAATACACCATTCTTCCAGGCAATGGCATTACCCGCATCCACCCCGGAGGTCATCAAAATAGTTCCACTGTTCGCATTTGTCTGCGCCTGCTCACCCGGCTTAAGGACCTTTTTACCGGCAGCGCTCGAAATCCTTACTGAACCTTCAAGCAAAGTGGTGGTTGTCGCCGCTTCGTCCACATAGGCGTTTACATTGAAGTGTGTGCCTAAAACCTCCACCGTTTGATTTGGAGTTACAACTTTGAATGCTGCGCTTGCATTCTTGACAACCTCGAAATAGGCTTCTCCTGTTAACATGACCTTGCGCTCATGCAAGTCAAATGATGTGGGATAGGTTAGTGAAGATGCCGCATTCAGCCAAACCTTCGTACCGTCGGCCAGTATAAGCTGATACTGTCCACCTTTAGGCGTAGCAATTGTGTTTTGCAGTTGAGCTGCGGCGGTTCGAGTACTTGCGGAATTACCGCTATAAATGATCGTACCATCAGCCGAATTCAGGATCTTTGTTCCAGCTTCATCTGCGATTTTCCCGGTAGCAGTACCATCAAGGGTTATGACATCGCCGTTAGCAAGTGTGAGGGTAGCTTTCTGACCTCCGGGTGCCCGGTCTTGAACCAGAAACTGCCGCTTCGCGGTATCATGCTTATAAAGGGTAAAATATAAACCTGCAGTCAGGGAGAGCAAAATTACCGCCGCTGCAGCATACCGGCGCAAGGCAATGTTCAGCACCTTGCTCCGGCCGCCGAGACGAGTATCTATCTTCGCCTTTACACTTGCTTTCAGTTCAGCTTCCCCTTGCTGAATTGCATCAGGCGCGTTAACCTCATATAAGTTGTAATAGGCTTCTAAGTACGCAATCTCTTCCTTGGTAGCTCGGCCAGCATTGTATTTGGCCAGAATTTCTAAGAATAGTTGCTCATTTAATGGTTCCATCGGGCAGCATTTACATATATGAGTCGAGATAAACAGAATCCGCCCACGCGCTGCAAAAAAAAAATCAAAAAGAATGTAAAGAATGGGACTTACTACCTGCCAGAGATTATAAAGTAGAACAAAATCGAAATTGCTACAGCACTTTTTAATCTAAATAATGCTTTCCCGAGTTGGTTTCTCACTGTTTTCGGGGAGATATCTAGCTTATCAGCAATTTCAGCTGGGCTTAACTCCTGTTCATAGCGCATTCTGAAGATAATTTGCTGTTGTGGAGATAAAGCGCTAACGAGTTGTTCAAAGGCAACAACAAACTCCTGGTAAAGTAAAACCGCGTCCGCATTACCGGTGCTACCGTCCCATTGATCAAAAAGTTCAGGCAGGGGCTCATATCTTTGTTCACGTTCCAAAAACTTGAAAACGTTATTGCGCACCAGTGTAAATAAATATGCAGGTAAATTCTCGATTGGAGCGATGGATTTCCTTGTCCAAAGCTGGACAAACACTTCCTGAGTAATATCGGCTGCCTGATCAGCATTTTTTAGCCGTTTAAACGCAGCATTATAGACCAATTTAAAGTGACGGTCGTACAATTCATCAAATGCCAGACGATTTTGTGCGGCAACTTGCAATACAAGTGCTGAATCCTCCAATAATTTAACGTTTTCCTCGTACATGTTTGACCTTTAAGGTAAACATATAAAAATTCCGGGATTCTTTTGGGAAATAATGCAACTTGTAAGCAGTATACTTAGATCTAATACTGGGATCTATCTGTAAATGCCCGGTGCCTTCTTGCCCCTTTCAAGAGATAAATAATTAAAAAGGCCACCATTGGAGTAGTAAGCATAGCGAGTAGTAGCGTTCCGAAGTAGCCTAAAATTGTGTCTTTACCATAATTGGCGACAGCAACAAAAAGAGCAATCACCAAAAGGCCGATTACAATTTCTGCTGTACCAATTGCTTGAAGGAGCGTTATCATATTCTACAGGTTATTGAGTTAAAACAATATACGAATTCTCTTTTTCAAATTTAACGTTCAGCGTCCGAATGAAGCCAAACAACCTTCTGTTCAGCGAGATGATCTGCGCCAATAACACCTGCATAGAGCTCGGGTCTTCTGGCATTCTTATAGCGATACCCACCGGATTGCGTTACTTTTTCTCGGGTGATCAATGCAGTTACCACCTCATCCCCAAGGCTTCTGCACTCTGCAATGACGTCTCCAAACGGGTCGAGGATCATGGAGCAGCCGTTTTTAAGCTGATCATCATCCATGCCGATCGGATTGGAGAATATGGCATATAATCCGTTATCGTAAGCACGTGCCGGCAACCACTTCATCAACCAGGCCCGCCCTTTCAGGCCATCGAACTCCAGCCGCAATGATGTCGGATTTTTTTCACGATTGTACCAAAGCGTTGGATCCACAAAGCCAGCACCTGGTCTGGTCGACGGCGTACACATGGTAACATGAGGCATAAAAATGATGTCTGCTCCAAGTAAACTGGTCGCGCGTACATTTTCAATAATGTTGTTGTCGTAGCAGATCAAAATGCCACATTTCCAACCAAAAAGATCAAACACCACATACTCATTTCCAGGCGTGATGTGTGGATTGATAAATGGATGTAACTTTCGGTATTTAGCGATTAGCCCATTTTCACCAACGCATACATAAGCTTTGAAGATCCCGCCTTTGGCATCTTTCTCGAACAGGCCGGCAAGGATCACCATCTGATGAGTGCTCGCAATCTGAGTCAATCGGTTAATAGATGGGCCCTCGGGAATGAACTCCGCCACATCTAGGAGCTCTGCTTTTGAAAGATTGCGGGCGAAAGTGTATCCAGTGATGGAGCATTCATGAAAAGCGACAACCTTTGCACCCTGTGCTTTCGCCACTGCTGTCAGCGCCTCTATCCTATTTAAATTAAATACCTTGTCGCCACTGCTATTTTCAAATTGTGCGGTCGCAATTCGCAAGTCTTCCATCAATACAGATTTAAATCAATTTATTCCTTTTACTTTTTCTTAGGCACTTTAGCGCCTTCTTTCTTTGCCTCTGAAAGCCCGATAGCTACGGCCTGCTTCTGAGAAGTAACTTTCTTTCCAGCACCGGTCTTTAACTTTCCCGCTTTCATCTCATGCATGGCTTCCTCTACTTTTTCGCCTGCTTTTTTAGAATACTTTGCCATAATTTAACATTTATTTTTGTCTCAAGAACATTTAAGCTTTTCTTAAAATTCAAATGGATAGGTTTCCGGCAGCAGCGCCGGATCAGGGTGGAGCTTCAAAGGATGAACAGCACGTGTATGATCAAGATAAATAAATGCATCATATCTGGAGCTAAGCACCGTTGGCACATAATTGCCATATCGCTCATGATGTGGGTTGTACACCACACCTATTGCTCTATGGGGTAGCACCGAAGCAAAGGCCTTGCGGTTATGATCATCAAAAACGATCAGCTTATTCTCAGCAGATGAAGCGTGCAACATTTCCTCAATACTGCCGCTCCGTGCTGCCGGAACAGGCATAACCTCCATTTCCGCAGCCCAGTGATCAGCAGCAATAACCGTCCCCTGATAGGAACCGAATCCAACAAGAACAACTTCCTCTTCACCAAGTTGTTCACGTGCAAGCTGGCCAACGTTAATCATTCCGGCTTTCCGCATATCTGTAAACCTCGCATCTCCAATATGGGTATTATGTTCCCAAACAATTGCTTTGGTACCAGGACCATGAAATTCAAGTACTCGGTTTAGGGTTTCCATCATATGGCTATCACGCAAGTTCCAGGTGTCATCATTGAACCCGCTCATATTGCTATAATATTCCTCTGCATTGAGGGCTACATAAGCATTCTGACTCGTGTTCAATGCTGCTTCCGGATCATGATCAAAGCCTGGAGCTTTCTTTCTGATCTCTGCCAGCAATCGAATCAATGGCTCCCGACAGCCATCATTAAGGGTAAACTGCGCTCTTGCATACTTTCGCTCATCACGGCCATATGGCTGAAAACATTCAATCGCCTGCCTTGCTGTACGGGCAGCCAATGGATCATGTTCCTCCAGATAGTTAACCATCACATCCATGGACTCCCAAAGGCTATATACATCCAGGCCATAGAATCCTACTTTGCGGGAAGCGGTATTCAGGTTGTGTTTCTTAAGCCAGCTGACCAAAGCTGCAATCTCCCAATTTCCCCACATCCAGGTCGGCCATCTGGTAAATGCGCTTAGCACTTCATGTGCTGCCGCATCCTGCTGTTCATAACCCTTAATATAGCGGTTAACCCGATAACAGTCCGGCCAATCACCCTCTACGGCAATAAAGTTAAAGCCCTTTTCCGCAATCAACCTTTTCGTAATCGCAGTACGCCAGGTATAATATTCATGTGTACCGTGTGATGCTTCTCCTAGCAGCACACAGGTTGCGTCACCAATACGGTCCATCAAAGGACCCAGATCAGCAGTTGTCTTTAGTTTATGTATTCCCTGGCTTACCATGTTTTTCCTCGACATCTTTTACAACAAACAACCCTGCTATTCAGATGGTTTAACAAAAAAGAACGGGAAATTTTATTAATTTGGAAGTCGTTTTTGATGGCGAGGGCTAAGAGACAGGATCCTGTAAAGAATCATGGCTTTTATTGATAATAACCCTGATTGTCTCGTCCAGTTGTGCTGCTGATCGATCTAAGTAGGCGATGATCGCATCCCGCGTATTCTCGTCCGTCGTGGGATCCTTCAATAATTCCATCAAGCCTAAAATGCTGGTGAGCGGACCTCGAACCAGATGGGCCTGGGTCCAGGCGATTTCTTTAAGACGCTTGTTATGTGCTTCAATAGTCTTTGTGTAGGTAACCCGTTCGCTAATGTCCTGCAATGCACCAATCATGCGGAGCACGTGACCTTCTTGGTCAAAGATCAAGAAGCCCCGGTCCAGCACATACTTGTAACGGCCGTTTGCACACCTGAACCGGTATTCACTTGTCCAACGCGGAAGCTTGTGCTCCACGTGGTGGTTAACTACGCCCGTTACCCGCTCAACGTCTTCCGGATGTACGCGATCATACCACCATTGAAAGTTCACCTCCAGCTCTTGATGTCCAAATACGGCTTGCATCCCGTGGTTCCATAAAACATGCCCCGTGATGATGTTAAAATCCCAGATCACGTCACTCGTTGCCTTCGACACCGCATTGAATCGCTCCAGGTGCTCCTTAATCTTTAAGTCCTGTTCAACCCGATCGGTTACCACGCGGGCATTACAAACAATACCCTGGATAGCACTGTCGTTCCTCAGATCGGAAATTATCGTTTCCATCCACTGTGTTCTACCTTGCTGATCAACAATCCGGTATGGTGGCAACTTAATGCAGGTTTTATCGCTGAGATTCTGAAGTTGTGTGGCAAGTGTTTCCCGATCAGCATCATGAATAGCATCGAAGGCGTTTTGTCCAATAAGTTGTTCTGGCTTGATGCCCAACAGTCGCTCCACTGGTGGACTTACGTATTTATAAGTTCCATCAGCATCAAGAATGGCGATAAAGTCTGAACTCTCCTGGATTAAGGTTTTAAAACGGCGTTCACTCTCTTTAAGCGCTTCTTCAGATTTAATTTTCTCTGTAACGTCAATAGCTACAGCAATTCTCGCCGCCCGGGAGCCATATCTGATCGATTTCCCCTTAACATACACGAAAATGACCTCCCCGGATTTCTTCTGGTGGCGAACGGTCGAAACATGTTCCAAGCCGGGCTTTAATTCATTTTCGATGATCTGAAGAAATCCATCACGGTCTTCTGTGGGACGAATGTCTCTGGGCGACATGCTTAGAAATTCCTCCTTTGAATATCCATAATGACCTACTGCGGCCTCGTTTACATCCAGAAACATCAACGACTCCAGATCAAATACCCACATTGGGAATGGATTCAAATGGAATAGATCACTGAAAGTATCTTTGAGCGATTGCAGTTCTGCTTCCGCAAGTTTTCGCGCGGAAACATCCCGCAACACACCAATCATGCGCTTGGCAAGGCCTTTTTCATTTCTAAGAATATAGCCGTTTGCTTCTACATCCGCATAGCTGCCGTCCATTCTTCGTAGTCGATATTCTCCGGTCCAACTGTGCCTGCTGTGATCGTTAAGCGCTGCATTTAAACTGCGCACCAATCTGGTATTATCTTCCGGATGAAGCAGCTCCATCCATTTTTCAATCGGGAATTGTTCATCGGTAGAATATCCATAAAGGTTTAAAAAAGCCTGCCCCCACTCGATATTGTTGCAGGTGATATTCCAATCGTAAATGGCGTCGTTAGTCGCCATATTAACGTATGTAAACCGCTCATTGCTAAGCTGAAGAGCTCCTTCCATAAAGTCCCGCGCTTCCAATTCATGTAACAGGCGTTCATTATTATCTTCCAATTGGCGCTCCGCTTGCACCAAGGTGGTTACATCAGTAGAACTCTGAACGATATACTGCACGCTTCCATCCTGATCCATTAATGGATAGGTTTCAATGTTCCAGTAACGCACCTCCTGATCAGAACCAATCGCCGCAGGTAAATCATAACGGTGTCTCGTCACAAGATGAGGTGTTTTCTGCTGAAAAGCGTGGTCAAAGGCTTCCGTAATATTTACAGTCCTACTTCCATCATCATCGGCGTTGGCCGGAAACACATCGAAAAAAGGGCGCCCAATGATGTATTCCCAATTCGAATAAGTCGCTTTTATAAAAGCAGGATTGGCTATAGCGATGGTGTATGTCGGTGCGTTGGCTTCCAGAATTACACAGGGGGTTGGGATACAATTGTAGATCAGTTCAATCTCTTTCAAGTTGACCATAGGTGGGATGCGGTAATAGAATAACTAGTATTAGGAGATAATTTCACACTAATTTATGCAAATATTTTCCACCGGGGCAACAAACTGAAATATTCTTCCGTTCTAAGCGCTAGTTCAGGAGAATTCATTACTAATGAAATTCAGGTATTCATCATTGTTCGAATTAATAAAACGAATATCGATGCATTGGTTGAAGAGGACAAAGGCCTTCAGCGCCATAGTCAATTTCAGCAGGTGATCTGGAAGAATGTTTAGCGGTTCGAAGTGCAGATTATGTATGATCAGCACTTTGTTCTTCCGATCTGCCTTGGCATCCATTCTTGCAACAAAGGTATCTCCGGCGAGTATCGGCAAAGAGAAATAGCCGTATTTACGTTTAGAAGCCGGCACAAAACATTCGAGCTGGTAGTCGAAATCAAAAAAGTCTTTAAGGCGGTACCGGAAAACATTAAGAATATCGAAGGGTGAAAGAATGAAGACTTCAGCCGTGATTTCAGGCTGTGCCGGCTGATTTGCCAGCATGTACAGCCGATCTTTTAAACCCTCCACCTGCACCAGCTTTACTGCTCCGCTTTGGACCATATTGTCCAGCTCCTGCTTTACCAGATTTCCTTTAACGCGTCGTGCACGCCAGGCCAGCTCTTTTGCATAAGCCACACCCAAAGCGCCCAGGCTTCGATGAATGATATATTGCGCGTATTCCTCCGCACTGGGTAAACGCTGATCAATTTCTTCAGGTACGAAGTTCAGCGGGAGATCGTAAACTTTCTGAAAGCTTTTGTTCCGCCGGATCATCAATTTACCATCAAGATATAACCTTTCCAAAGCCACCTTCGCGGGGCGCCAGTCCCACCATCCTGAACTAGCTTCCAATCGGTCATCTTCAAAATCTCCGATTCTGACTGGTCCATCCCGCTCTACCTGGTCAAGAATCTGATTCATTAAATCTACCTCCATTTTTGTGAGCACCCCACGTTGTGTTGAAAAGGCTTGTTTTACAGGCAAGGTATAGCGGAAATCGCTCATCGGCATGAAGCCTGCATCGGATGCGAAATATTCAAACACGCGACCTTCTTCGCAGAGTTCGTCTAACCAGCTTGTTTGATAATCCGGTATCCGGCTCGCAAACACATGATGATGCGCGCGCTCCACTACAAGATTGGTGTCCAGCTGCACAAAACCAAGTTGCTCAATGACGCGGTAGACGGCCTCCTTGCCCATGCCGAATTGCGCCGCTCTGGCAAGACCGGCAGCATCAAGAATTATCCTTCGGGCTTGTGCTTTAGTCAGAAAAGGAATATCCATTAAACAAGATCATGTATCGTGGAAAGATGATATAAGTGCTTCAGAGATGAGACATTAGATTTTTCATTTCCTTGGTGGAAGTGGTAAAATCAGAAAGTCTTTTGCTCTTTCCAATGTGTATCGGTATTCTGTTCATTCGACTCGATAACTCCGTCATTGGCATTTGCTCTAAAGTTCTGAATTCTGCTTTCCAAATTTCCAATTCATATATGCGCTGGTTCTGAAACCCTTTGGTGACATGATCATTGTCCGTAGGCAGAAAGTCCAGGGCACCAATAAGCGCATCAACCTTTTTGAAATCGGCAATAATTCCATCATAAATTAGTTGATTGATGAAAGTACTTTTAAACCTTTCTTCAAGATTCTTAAAGTCCGATGATTTGATGTCTGCCAGGATCACACTGTATTTGGTAAAGCCATTCGTAAACAATAAACATTTTTTCCGTTCTACATAAAAGAGCGTAGCATTCCATTTACCTAGAAAACCGGTTTCAGCATCAGTGTCGGAGGTGATGAGCTTTTCGACGAATTTCTGCAGTTTTTTCGTTGTATAGATTCTTGTTCGCATAGGTTCTGGACGACTTAGCAAAAAATTATTCTTTAATTTCTATTCGTAAAAATAATCATTTTGATCATTGCCCGGACGGGCAATCCACCCTAAAAGCGAAAACCCATAGAAAAATATGGATACCACTCGCCTTCAGCATGTCCTGCTACCGCCTGCAGCACCATCATTTGGGCTGGTGCATAATAGATTCCGCCGCCGGCGCCTTGATGAATATCTTTACTGTTATAACCTTTTGCCCAGGTTTTACCTAAATCATAAAAGCCAATCAAGCCAAGTTGTCCGGGTAAGATATAGCTGCCAATCTGAGCCATCCTGATACGACATTCCAGATTATTAAAAAACAAATGTTCTCCGGCAAATCGATACTTCCGGAAACCCAGCAAATTGCCTTGTCCGCCTAAGAACAGCGATTGGTAAAAAGTTGTCTTACCTATGGTCAAACCACCGCCTGTTCGGTTCGCCAGTACTACAGCGTCATTTGCAAAGCTTTTTAAGAACCGGAATTCAGCGCTTAGCTGAACAAAGGATTTCGAATAATCATTTAATCCCGTGTATGCTTTTAGCTGAATATTGAAGTACCCTCCACTCGTCGGCAGTATTGGATGATCACGATTGTCGAAGACAAATTCTGAGGCAAGCCCCGTAAAGAGTTTGTTATTGTTAATCGTTAAACTATCGTAGGTGTTTAATTCACTACTATTCTCTATGAATCTACCGATATTCTTAGCTGGATTATAGCTGTAATACTGCAAAGCCGGGCTGATCTTAAAAGAACTTAATGGCATGGTCCATTGCAGGGCCGGTTTAAATTCAAATAAATTAAACCGTGCTCTATAATAGCTGATCTGACGGTTTTCTTTGTCATAGCTGGAATTATTTCCAAGGCCGAAGAAGTTCTGGGTATTGTTCGGCGCAAGTACATCCGCATCAATCATGAAATCAGCACGTCCCAGGGCTTCCCTCCAACGCCCCTCGTAATTGATTTTGAACGAGCCAGTTGCAACAGCGCCTGAAACCATCAGCTGCTGTGTATGTGTATAAGGCGTCTTTCGAAATCCTCTTTGATGGATGTATTTAAAGCCGGCACCCAAGATCAAACCATCATCAGCATCATATCCAATGGTCATCAAGGGTCGGGTCACGTTGTACAGATTTACCGGAACAAAAGTCGATATCACACTGTCGGAAGAAACATAGCTTTTCAGGTTATCAGTTTCTCCTGTTATGGAGGGCTTTCCATAATTATAAAGTTTCAATTTGGTTTTCGATGCTACTACATTTTAAGTCTTTTGTCCGGCACCGCCAATAATTTTCAGCCTAATGTCCGAACTACGACTATTTAGGTTAACGCTGTCTTGTCCACCGGATAAATACACCCGTACTTCTTTTGTAAATACCGGATTATAAGACCGATCCATAAGCACTTTCGCCGCCTCGCCTTGCTTACTGATCTTTGAAACTTTTAGCCTTAACATATTTCCTGGAGCATCTTCTATCAGCACCAACTCATTTTTATCGCTTAAACGAACGTCAACGATGGCGTTAATGAACCTGAAATACTGCTCCATTTCTGAAGGGATCGCATCACGACGTGCTTTTAGATCCTGTAGTATTGCTTTATGGCGAATTTCATAAGAAGATCTTGGCAGGCTCTTTACACTTGCCTCCAACACCTCATCGGTTATGCTGCTGACAAATTCATTGGAGACTTCGTTCCATTCTTCCAAACTAAATTGCATCTCTGGGCGTGCATTGAGATAAGCAGACTTGAACAGCGCGTATTTAGAGCTGTTTATTTTGGGTCCAAACCCCTGAATGGTTGGCACTGCCCATGAACGGGAAACAAAATAAGGTATTATCCCTTGCATCACACGTAATGCCTGATCCCGGTCGCGAGGAACCACCAGGTAATCTTTGTTCTTTTCGCCGCTTGTGTTTACCCATCGATATTGATCAACATGCCTGTCCCAGTCTCCAACGAGAAGATCAAGCATTCTCGACCGCAAAAAAGCCTTGCCATCAAAGGTATTGTCATTATCATTATAAATCTTACTAAGCATTTTTAAGGTGTTATCGGAATCACCCAAAGGCGCTCTTTCTTCTAAAAGTGCAAGTGTATTCGACATGATTAAATTATGCACGCCTAAAGCGGTATCCGGAGCAACCACACCAATGATGGGATTGCTATGAGGTACCTTAACAGCATCCGCAAGCGCTGGGATCATCAACGCAGAATAGGGATGCTGTGCACTCACCGCATCATCTAAAAAGTCTTTAGCGAAAGTGTAATGAAGTGTACTAGGTAATAGGGCCTCTGCCCGCTTGTTCACACTGCGCAATACCCATTCACGTCCTTTAGGATCTTCCAAACGCAAAGAGACGGTCTGCATGCCACCTCCACGCTTCACTGGCTTTAGTCCGCCTGCAATTTCGGAAATACGGATCACCGGAACTGTTGTAGGGGCAGCCCACTCCTGTCTGTAATTTTCCCCAAACAGCTTCCTATAAAAGCTACCAACGGCATTGTACTTCGCGTTTGCTTTTACAACGACACTATCATTATCCAGGAGCGTTTGTTCAGGCCAAAAAACATCCTCTTTTTGGTAAGGCTTGTGATAAACAAAGTCAGCCTTTATACCCTGGTTTTCGTAGGTATAATAGGTAACTTTTGTGCTTTTATCCAACATCAGGTCCACTGTTACGAAGCCCTGAATAGAATTTTTGTATAGAACATCTTTGTTTTTCCTGAGGTAGGAACTTTTTGAGCCAGCGCCGCTTACGATTTGATATTGATCTTTGTTTTTAATGAACTGCAAACCATGCTCGTGTCCAGCTACGTAAATGAGATTTGGAAATCCCTCAAAAACCTCAGTCACCCGCCGCTTCAGCCGCTTATATTTTGGGTGTGGCATGTCCTCCGCGTTTAAGAATGCAGTGGATCTCAGCAAGGGGTATAAACTCCCGATAACTGGCAAGGGAATATACAGGTTCTTTTTTAGGGCTGTAAACGGAAAGAGATGATCTTTCAATGCGTAATTTCCGCCATGAACGCCGTAAGACTGAAACGGATGGTGGGAAGCGAGCAAGATGGTTTTATTTCGATTCTTGTAGAGCAATTCTTCCAGTTTCTCGATAACCTCTTCTTCAGAATTACATTCGCAGTTTGCATTCAGGTCCCTTTTGGAATGTGGGAAGAGCCACCATTCACTATCATAGGCGATGATGACGATATTGTCCGAAATGGGAACTTCAACCGGATCAGGACAACCATTTGCCGGAATCAGCTTCAGGAGTGAATCTTGCTGTGCGGCTAGAAATTTGCCCTGAGCTTGGATTTTGGCAAGCCCATCCTTTCCCATTTTATCCCAATCGTGATTTCCAGGAATGAAATAGATCGGAACCCGCTTCTCGAGCATTGGCTGAAACTGAGAACGTAAGATTTCCGCTGTTTCATTTTCCTCTTTAGTACCAGGCAGGCCCATCCCTCGCGGATAAACATTATCTCCAAGGAACATTACCACCGTTTTACCTTCCAAGGTCAGATTAGAAGCTAAGGGAATAACGGTTTCCTGCCTATAGTTTATCTCCCCGGCATCACCAATAAAGATAACCCGGTTCACTACGCTATCTTGAGCAAAGGTCAACGCAGAGAGAAATAAAAGAAAGAGAAATGTAAGTGCTTTAAACATTTCAATTAAGCTCGAAGTTGCACATTTCAATCTCGGGACAATCAATTTATTACTGATTTTCCAGGCCATTACAAGATAGGCATTTTCTAAGCCTTCAAAGCTATAGATCAATGGAATTTGTGAACAATCGGCAATCAAAATTTTTCCCGCTATCACACGGTTTTAAACTAAAACATATTGCTTTTCAGACTTTATGTTGCTTAAGAAAGATCATTTTGAACTGTTAAGGGTTATACTTCCATAAAGTTCTTCTCATGATTTTTTAAACACGCTTTTATTTTATGTCTATCTCCCACGAGCCATAGAATATCATTAGCTAATATTTTTTCTATCGACCCTGGGTTGAGGATGCGGCCTCCGTTTCTTTCAATACCTACCACATGGCTATGCAAATCTTTTTGAATACCAGAGCTTCTTATAGTTTTTTTACAATACGAATTGGCTTCGGTAAGTCGAATTTTAGTGAGCTGAATATCATTGATATCCATATCTTCTTCCTTATCTGATAGAGGATCTGTTTGCTCAAAAACAAGTTTTAACTGGGATATCTGTTCATCAGTCCCTAAAACTCCTACTTTGTCATTGGGCAGTATCCTATGTTTTCCATTGGGCAGATGAATGGTTCTCTCGTTCCTACGTATATACACAATATTGATTCCTAATTTCTCTTTCCAGTTGAGTTCGTATAAAGACATACCGGCAAAAGGAATTGCACTACCGGCTTCCAGTTCTGTAACATATGCATCCCATTCCTGAAAATGCTTCTTCGCTTCCATATTTTTTTGTTGTAACTCAATAGTCCCTTTATTGCGGATATATTCAAGCTGCTCTCTTTCATTAAGATTCGCTAGAAACTGCTGTTCGATCCGTTGATGAATTCTTTGAATTTTGCTAGAGAAAAACCAAAGCATTGCCGCAATTACCGGAACTGCGACCACTAATGCGTATCTGGTGGTGGTGATCTGGTCAATGAAAAAGCCGATGAGAAAAATACCTACGAGAAACCTGACGGCATGGAGAGAAATGCCGGTTAGTGAATAATTAAGGTAGTACGAATTAATGGTTCCGCTGCCTTCTTTAATCGTGATCTTTTTATTAAGGATAGCCCATAAAAAAGGTGATGCTAGCAATGTCGCCACACTTATCAGTAGCAAATTTCGCCAGAGCGAGCTTTCTATCTGTACATTCAAAAATGGAATGAACATATATTTAAACATCAGCGCAATGGCAACAATTATAATGCTATTAATGACAAGTATTCTGTTGTATTCTTGGAGCATTTTCCTCCAAAGCGGATTGTCTTTATTCTTCTGCGTTTCGGCAGTATATGCATCCAAGCGTACTATCCATTTGTCAGGAATGGCTTTTGAAATAATAGCATACAGTGGCTCTGAAAGCTTGATGATGTATGGCGTCGTGAATGTCGTAATTGCCGAAACGCCTACGGCAATTGGAAAAAGAAATTCCGAAATCACACCGAGTGACAATCCCAAAGCCGCAACGATAAACGCAAATTCGCCGATCTGAGCCATACTGGAACCAATTTGTACTGCTTGCTTTAGCGGCTGTCCGGAAATTAAAGCTCCTAATCCACTAAAGAAGAATTTCCCTACGATAGTGAGTAGCGTGATGGCAACTATGGGAACTGCATGGGTGTACATTGCCTGTGGATCGATCATCATTCCTACAGAAACAAAGAATATGGTACCGAAAAGTTGCTTAACAGGTAGCGTGAGATGTTCAATTTTTTCTGCTAAGACGGTTTCTGCAATCAAAGAACCCATGACAAAAGCACCTAATTCCGCAGAAAAACCGACCTGTGTGGCGAGCAATACCATGCCGAAACAGAGACCTATGGAAAGGATGAGCACCGTTTCATCATCCATCCATTTTTTGGTCTTTTTTATAAAAACCGGAAGCAGATATATCCCTACTAAAAACCATAACGCCATGAAAAAGCCTAGTTTAAGTACGGTAAACAGGATTTCGGAACCTTGAAATTGTTGTGTTATGGCGACAGTAGACAGGAGTACCATTAGTAGAATAACAATAATATCCTCTACCACCAAAACACCGAAAACCACTTTGGCAAATTGTTTGGATTTTAAACCCAGTTCATCAAAGGCTTTTAAAATAATTGTAGTGGAAGAGCTTGCCAACATACCAGCGAGAAAAAGGCTGTCCATTTGATTCCAACCTAGTAAATATCCGGTAAGATACCCTCCGAGGCCTACAAATAGAATTTCGACAAGTGCCGTAATGGATGCCGAGCCCCCTACTTTCACCAGCTTTTTGAAACTGAATTCCAATCCTAGGCTAAATAGCAACATGATGACACCAATTTCGGAAAGAGTCTTTATGTTTTCTTGATCCACGATGCTGGGCAGAAAGCTGAAATGCGGCCCCACCAAGAATCCGGCAATGATGTATCCCAACACCAAAGGCTGTTTGATTCGTTTAAATAAAATTGTAACCAATGCACCTGCCAAAAGGATCAGTGCCATATCTTGTATCAGTTCGGGTAAGTGTGCCATCTTATATTTCTTGTGTTTATTGGTGTTTAGTTTAGAATCAGTTCTGGAAACTAAGACTGTAATCATTTAATCAGTTCTGTAGCGATTTTGATATTTACTTTTAAAATCTTCGATATGGGGCATTGTTCCGCAACCATTAACAATCGTGTTTGTAACTCCACATCTGGTTCATCTTTAAAAATTATCCTCCGCTCAATAAGTGTGATTATATCCTGATTTTCTATTCTATGGAATAAATTGGCTTCTACTGCTATCTCTGAAATCGCTAAGCCTTTATGGTCGATGTACATCTTGAGTGTCGCTAATGTACATCCTACCAAGGATGAACCTGATTTTATCCCATTCTCTTCAACCAGACAGCTGAATATTCTTCGGGGTGGCGTTTGAATTGCGCAAGAACATACGGACAAAGCGGTATAATCCGCAGACGGTTTTCTTTAGCGTAGCCTACTAATTCATCAAGTAATAGCTTTGCAAAACCTTTTCCTTCATACTCGGCCTCCACTTCTGTATGGTACACTCGTAACTTTCCGTCTGCAACTGAAATATCCATTTTACCTGCCTTTTTCTGATCAGAAAACAGCTGTAATTCAGCATAAATGCTGTCTTCTTTAAAAACCACTTTTGTATTTTCCACAATTAAAGATTATTAGTTACTTTTTTATACTTAATGCCCCCGAGGGACATTTTGCAACCTGATCAATAAGCTCCCCTGTAGTTGCATTTTCGATCTTTATCCAGGGACGTTCTTTAGGATTATAGACTTTCGATAAAGTCCTTACACAAACCGCTGCATGGATGCAAAATTTCGGTTTCCAAAGAATTGTTATTTCTCCATTTGAATACTCATGTTCTTCCATAATTAGCTCTATTTTAGTTTGATGATTTTGCCTTATGATGTAGCCAACTATTATCATTACCACTGATATATCTTTGACAGATCAGTAGTCTCAGCCAAGCTTACCCGTGGTATACCTGTTTGCTTCGTCTATCCTGACCACTTCAGGTTTGGTATGAAATTGTTTTTATTCATCTCCCTAAGCTTTGTGATAACATGATGATTGAAATGGTGTTATCAAAATTTCGTTTTCTTCCACGATGATGCCGGGTTTGCTATTCCTATGACGCTGATGTTTCTCATGTTCATTTAATTTATACCCGACCTTTTTGATTGTTGATTTCTCCATATTTACCAGAATAGAAATCACGGTACGCTTCAGCTATTTCAGATCGGCTGTTCATGATAAAAGGCCCCTCTGCAACAATGGGTTCTATGTAGGTTTCGCCACCAAACAAAATGACATCCGTAGCTTCCGTTAAATTATTTTCAATTACGATTTCGCCAGCATTTCTGTCAAATTCCACGAAATCTCCCTGTTGAAATTCTGCATCATTAAGTGTGGTGTTCATGGTTGGCAGAAATACGGCGACTTCCATCTTTTCTTCAAAGGGTACCGTAAAACTTTTATTTGCCTCAATATGGATATGATATAAAAACTGCTCAGAATAATTGGGTATTTTAGAATGCAGATCCTCATAATTTCCAGCGATTACTTTAATCCAGCCACCATCATTTGGTAATTTCTTCTGCGGAACCTCATCACTTTGAATTGATAAGTATTCAGGCTTTTCTGCTTTGTTTTTTGAAGGTAGGTTGATCCAGAACTGAAAAGCATGTGTGCGGTTAGTTCCGGTTTTAGAATCTACATTAAACGTCTCATCGTGGATGATTCCGTTCCCTGCCTTCATCCATTGTACGCCGCCGGAGTACACTTTTGCATAATTTCCTAAGCTGTCGAAATGCTCATCTTCTCCTTCTATAATATAACTTAATGTGGCTATGCCGCGATGAGGATGTCCGCCTGTTCCGCTATTCATATTTGATGAATGAACTTTCGGAATGATATGGTCTAAAAATACAAACGGACCAACAGCGTCAGTATATCTGTTCGCCAATAATCGATAAATTGTTAAATCTCCTATATCAGCTCTTTGTCCTTGAGTAGAAAAACTGGTTTTCTTTTTCATTTTTTAATTTTTTTAATTAGGCCAGGACATAGATTCTGCAAGCATATCTATAAAGTACGCGTTGCGGTATACATGGTCTGAGTTACTTTATAGATAAACCAGAAACTGTCAAAATATGACAGCCTTTGGTTTAATACGATCTATTATTGTTGCGGAGGAGTTGTAGCAAGTAACTGCAATTCCCAGGCTAAAGCAACTCCGCTTCCGCCACCGTGATCAAACAAGATAGGACCTAATTGAGACGCAGTATCTAAACGAGCCCAATCCCGTTGCCATTCTGAAACCACGGCTATCCAGTTGATTGGTACGATACCTACCTGAACCATTCTACGGACGGCCATATCGTGTGCTTCAGGGCTTACACTGCCACATGCATCTGTAACTACAAATACATCATAACCTTCTCCCAACGCTTGGATTGCAGGCATTGCAATACAAACCTCTGTCCACAGCCCGGCTAAGATCAATTGCTTACGCCCACTTTCTTTTACGATATCCGTAACCGCAGGATCCTCCCAAGTATTGATGAACGTTCTGTTTATAGGTTTTTGTTCGGGGAATACGTCTTGAATACCTTTAATAATATAGCCTCCTCGTTCTTCGGTAACGGTGGTAAGAATAGTTGGTACGTTAAAGACTTTGGTAGCCTTAGCAAGTCCAACAGTATTGTTAATAATCATTGTAGGTTCATGACTATGCAAGTTGGCAACCTGAAAAGGTTGGTGATCGATTAACACTACGATGCTGTCTTCTGGACGAAGTAGACCTTGAAGGCCAATTTTTGGTGATTTTTCCATCTTTATAAATTTTAAAGTTGATAATTCAAAAGTGCATGTAATGGAAAAAAGAATAAGTAGACAAATGTCTATAAATTAAAAATTAAGCATGAAAAAAAAGCGGAAATCGGACTAGATGTATTCAAATTAACAGAAAAATAAAGCGCTAAATTTGTTCTTTTTTCATCAGTTCTTACTTCGGAAAATCAGGAGGTTTTTAGACCAAAAATAGAATTCACAATTGAACATTAATCATTGTAAAGTGATTTACAAGAAGGTGTAATAAGACCTGAATCTTTTATTATAAATATACTTCTACCACGCTTCTTATCAGGAAAATGGGAGTTTACTCCTTAAGAATTGATAACTATTTGGAATGGCAAAGACAAGTGGTTTTGAACAGTGCATGGACGAATCTGGACCATTGTTATTTCTCGTATATCTTCTTACGCAATCGACTTAATGTATCTTTTGTAATGCCCAAATAAGAAGCAATGATGTGTTGGGGAAAACGGTCGACCAAATATGGGTAGCTGTCAATAAAAAGTTTGTATCGGATCTCTGCTGTAAAACTAATGGAGAAGGTAATTCTCTTTTGCGTGGCAATTGTATTTAGTTCATCTAATTTCGTTAACAGTTTATCAAAAGCACCGCAATGATTACGCAATTTCAAAGTGTTTTCTCTAGAAATTAGAAGTACTTCACAATCTTCCCAAGCATCTATCGTATAAAGACTGGGTGTGCCCATCACAAAGCTCTCCCGATCGACTGCCCAACAGTTCTCAACATATAGATCTACAATATGTTCAACATCTTTTTCATCTATATAATATTGGCGCATACCCCCTTTTACAATAAAGGCCATGTGTTTAGAGATTTCTCCTTCTTCTAATAGGAATTGTTTTTTTCTAATCTTCTGGTGCGCAAAATGACTTATAAAAACTTTGAAATCTTCTTCGGAGATTATTGCATAATCGTTGATATGATGAAAGAGTGGATGCATTTTACTGAACTGATATCCAAGGTGGATTTTTTGCTTTGATAAAAACAAAAATATATCACTTTCAGAGAAAATAGCGTAGACAAATGTCTAAGAATTTTAAGAAAAGACCAAGGGTGTTTTATTTACTGCGTCAGTAGTTTAACTTCAAACGATTAACATGAATATGGTAAAACTATACTCATATCAGATCATTCGTTTAATGATGGTTTTAATTGCCTATTCTTACGCCGATCTTTCCATAAAAGTCCTTATCACTGTCTCTAAATTCAAGCAGGCTGTGCGCCTTGCCGATTTCCGATAATGGGAAAACTTTGTTTAATACAGGCTTCAGTTTTCCAGACTCTATAAGCTTTGTAAGTTCATTTAGTTTGTTTCTGCTTTGTCTGGTAAATACAAAGTGATAAGTGGCATTTTTACCCCAGGCGTGGATCAGGTTTTGCGGCCTTTCAAGATCAACTAATGTCACGACCTGTCCCATTTGATTTAATACCTTGCCGCTGTCCGAAAGTGTATTGCCGCCGATTGTATCGATCACAACGTCCACGCCCTTGTTAGCTGTAAGCTTTAAAATCGCATCGATATAATCTTCCTTTTCATAGTCAATGACATGATCCACTCCCAATTCTTTTAGAAACTCATGGTGCACGGTTCTTGCCGTCGTATAAACCGTTGCACCCATAGCTTTTGCTATCTGAATAGTGGGTATTCCTACACCTCCTGCACCGCCGTGTATCAAAATTGTTTGATTGATTTTAAGTTGTGCCCGAGTATAAAGCATTTCCCACGCAGTACCGGCTGCTAGAGGAAATGTCGCGGCTTCCAAATGGCTTACGTTTTTCGGTTTGATACCAATAATCGACTCCTTGGCAACATGATATTCTGCATAGCCTCCCTGGCCTTTAAAAATTTCGGGAGTATAATATACCTCATCACCGATCTTGAAGTTTTTAACGCCTGACCCAATTTCTACAATTACTCCAGACACATCATGCCCTGTGATGATCGGCAGTTGCAACTCATTTTTATAGTCCCCCCGGCGAACTTGAAAATCAAGTGGATTCACTGATGTTGCCATTACTTTCACCAACACTTCATCAACTCCAGGTTTTGGCGTTGGAATATCCAGTATCTCAAATTTTTCTACTGAGCCGAACTCGTTTAACACTGCTGCTTTCATAATGATTTTAACTAGTTATTTAGTTTGGCAAAAACCTGTTGTCGACTACTTCTGCATCAATTCTGGTAATTGTTTATCTCAAATTTAAATCAACTTCTAAGAAAGAAACGTAGACAAATGTCTATATGTTAAACTTACAAAGGGTCAATTGACGAGTTGTTGAATTCAGCTAATTTATAGCTCGCCTGGAGAATATTTTGTTTTACGCATGCGGCCACACCCGAGGAAAACTCATGTATCGAGGCTTTCCATAATAATGTCCAGCGAAAAGATGCCCATTGCTATGGGTTTGGAGCTTTCAATGGCTTACTTTCTTATTGCTTTTTTGCGCACCCGGCTTAGGGTATCCTTTGTAATACCTAAATAAGAAGCAATTAAATGTTGGGGAAACCGTTGGATAAAATCTGGATGGCTGTCCACAAAATCTTCATAGCGTTTTTCAGCATTGAAACTGATAGAAGAGGTTATTCTTTTTTGTGTAGCAATGTGATTGTTTTCGTCCAGCTTCAATACAAATTCATTGAAACTTGGACATTCTCTACACAATTTCAAGGTCTGCTCCCTCGAAATAAGGAGTAGTTCACAATCTTCCAAAGCATCAATATTGTATAAAGTAGGTGTAGACAGTACAAAACTCTCACGGTCCCCTGCCCACCAGTTTTCGATATATAAATCTACAATGTGCTCAACGCCTTTATCATCTATATAATACTTACGCATGGCGCCCTTTACGATAAAGGCCATATACTTACATATTTCTCCATCTGCCAGTAGATATTGCTTTTTCTTCAACCTTTTATAAATAAAAGACGTTAGAAAAACTTCAAAATCTTCTTTAGACATTGCAGTGGATGCATATTCGTTGATGTAGTTAAACAGAGGATGCATGTGAAAAAATCGAATTATTTGGAGTCAATATCAATTATTGTCTCCTCCTTGATAATCTGACAGATGCTAATTCTACGCTTTAGAAATTTTCAAGAGCGAAGTCCAGGTTGACCTCAATAAGAATCTAACCTGCAAAAAATAATTTTAGCCCGATTGCGATGATGTTAAATATAGCAAAATGTGTGGTTGCGAAGTAATTTATTTTCCAAATTTATCCCGCAACTACACGCAGCTGGTCGGTTTCTCAAGTTAATCCACATCTGTCGTGTACATTTTGCTTCAGTAACTTTCCCGCTTAAGGCTTTGCAAATTCCTAATGTACTTCTGTAAAACTGGTGTTTTTGGGTCAACAATGTTGCCTTGCTTTCGAAGAACAGCGGATCAAGCGGAATTCTTGGGGGCTGTAGATGCTAAGCATAGATTTTCGATAGTCTGAACAGGAAGAACTTTACATCTCTGACACCTCTTGAGGTTGCTCTGAAAGCTTTAACTTTAGCATTAAAGGACTCTGCCGAGGCATTTGTACTTCTGTTTATAAAGAAGTTTAGAATGGACAGGTAATGCGTCTGTATGGACCTTGCAACACTCTTGAAAGCATCAATCTGGCAGTCTTCCACCTGATTGTGCCAAATGGCTAAATGTTTAAAGGCTTGTTCCTTACTCTTACACCGTTTAAAGATTTCACCCAGGTTTACCGATAAGTTATAGGCCTGTTTGATGAGCGGATAACGCTCAAAGAGCAATTCAGCGCGATGTTTTTGTACCTGAGTCCATTTGCTATGGTGCTTAAACAACAAGTACCTGCTTCTTGCCAGTAGTTGTTTCAGCGTATCACCATTAGAAAGTATCTCGGGTTCATAGTTCCGCTTCTCCTTTCTGGCCGAAGCTATGGCTACATTTTCCTGATCCAGCGCTTCCCAGCGATATTTTATTCTAACTTCCTGTACAGCATCGTAGGCAAGTTTCTGCACATGAAAGCGATCGATTACCCGGTGAGCATTCACAAAGCACCTTTTAATCGCAAGCTGCATGTTAGCTGCCATATCCATAGTAACCTCCTGAACCTGCTTTCTGGAACGTTCTGGAATCTTTCTGAGTACTGTAATAATGTCTTCTGCTACAGTACCTTTGATCATAGCCACAATAGCACCTTTTCTTCCCTTTGCATCCTTATTTGTGACAATGGTATATAGTTCACCATTGGAAAGAGCGGTCTCATCGATACTTAAACGCGTGCTTACATTCTTTGAAAACAACATCCAGTGGTCCGCATGAGATTTCTGATCCCAGCTGCCGTATTCAAGATATGTTCTTTGTATTGCTCCTGAAGCAACTTCCCATCTACCTGAAAGTACTGCCCCAAATGGTAGCAGCTGATGGGATGATTATCCAAAAATACCTTTTAAAAAAAGACCGAATTCCGTTGTCATTCGCGTCCCTTTTATCACAAGATCCCAGTCCCGGGTAATAGTAGTATCGGTTGAAAGAACCTTCCAGCGCCGCCTTTTGACGCACAAAGCAACTTTCTGACCACGAATAGGAAAGTCCTGAATACGAACTTCAGGCAAAAAGCCTTTTGACTCCAGTTCATGCTTTTGATAGCCTGAAGGGGAAATGTTCTTCTCTTCAAGAAAGATATTAACTCCTGCAGCATCTTTACTGACCTGAGTTAAATCAAAATAATCCAGAATACCTTCTGGTAGTAGTAAGCTTATTAAAGTAGTAGAGGCCTCGTTCAAAGTAGCAGTCATAATTTATACTGCAAAAGAAAGAAATTATTCATTCCCCCCAAGAATTCCGCTTGATCCAGAACAGCCTTATCCACAAAGCGGGGTGTTTAACTGTCGAAACCCGTAGTACATAGCTTTTAAAATATTTGAACCTGATCCATTCTATATGTTCGATTTCCATCAAAATGAAAAAAGCCTCTAAGTTTGCACTTAGAGGCTTTTTAAGTCGGGGTGGCAGGATTCGAACCTACGACCTCCACATCCCAAATGTGGCGCGATACCGGGCTACGCTACACCCCGAACTGGTGTTGTCCAACTTCAAAATTTGCATTCTGTCGTTGTTTGGGATTGCAAAAGTAGAACTTTTACTTTAATAAAGAAATTTATTTTAAAATATTTTTCTTTCTCTTTTCAAACCGTTACCGCATATCCTTGCGATTGGTATGGTTCAAAGGTAGAAACATTTTTCAATTCCAGGAAGTCTTCACAAACCAAAAGCATCATCTTTCCTGTAAGCGGTTCATGATCAACTAGAAAAATTTTCATCTTTTCTTCTCGTGCATGCCTTAAACCAATGATTTATGCTACCCGAGCTTCCTGATAAGGCAAATCAACACTGCAATTTTCAGCCAAAAAAGGTTTATTCCGCTTAAAATATCCAGTAAGCTTACAAAGTTGAGCATTCATGTGGCGGGGAAAATGATTGTTCCTAGGTGTTTGAGACGTACTTGCAAGGTAGTTGCTACGTGGTTGCTACGTATGGAGACGTAGCAAATCCCTATCAACCACCTCGCAAGTGCTCACAAAAATATGATCTACCGGTTACCCGCTAAGCCCCGAATGAAAAGTTAAAGGCAACTTTAGAGCCATCTGGTGCAATCGCCAGGATTTGAATCCTGGACCGGCCAGCTTCGATCAGTGCAGTTTCGATATCCCTGGGACTCACGATCTCCGCGCCGTTGATGTACACGATGATCGTTCCTGGAGGAATACCAAGCTGCCCGAACACCCCATTCCGGCTAACCTCGGTTACAACCACTCCCGCGTTTAGCTGCAACCGTTGTTTTAGCGCAGGCGACAATGGCGTAAATCGTGCACCCAGCTTTTCGTACATCTCGTTTAAACTTTGGCTGGCTGCCAGATCAGGGGACCGGTCCTCTGCCTTCAGTTTCGCTGTGGTGTTTTGTGCTTTACCATTCCTCAGATAGGTTAACTTCACTTCATCACCAGGGCGCCGCCTTGCAATGCGCTCGGAGAACTCGGACGACGAATAGATCTGTTGCCCGTCTATTTTCTGAATTATATCCCCAGCTTTTAACCCGGCAGCTGCAGCTGCACTGCCGCCTTGAATGTCTGTGATGAAAACACCGTTGACAGAACCCGGCTTTATACCTTGTTGCTTTAAAAATTGATCCTCTATAGATGGAGATGGAAAGCTTACACCAAGAATACCACGTCTAACTTCGCCAAATTCCTTAAAGTCGTCCAGAATCTTCTTCGCTAAATTGACTGGAATGGCAAAGGCATAACCCGCGTAACTTCCGGTCATTGATGCAATTGCTGCATTGATCCCTATCAACTCTCCCCTGGTGTTGACCAATGCACCCCCACTATTTCCCGGATTAATGGCCGCATCAGTCTGAATGAACGATTCAATAGCCCCACTAGCCTGTTCCGCCGCCGCCTGCTGACTGGCTTCTATGATACCGATGTTGCGTCCTTTTGCACTTACAATACCTGCAGTGGCTGTTGTGCTTAAGGAGAATGGGTAACCTACTGCCAACACCCACTCACCGACCAGCACCTCGTCGGAGTTACCCAGCTTCACGGTGGGCAACTTATTCACATTGATCTTCAGTAAGGCCAGGTCGGTATTCGGGTCACGGCCAACGAGCTTAGCCTGAAACTCCCGGCGGTCAGGCAGGATCACGGTGATGGCTTCCGCATTTTCAATCACGTGGTTGTTTGTGGCAATATAACCATCGGCTGCAATGATCACGCCCGAGCCTAAACCAGACCCCGTTCTGATGTGTACCACTGCCGGAGTCACCAACTGTGCCGCATTTACGAAGTCGGCCCGATTGCTCGTGTCACCATGTTTGCTTGTTACACGTGGCCTTGTCGAGGCTTCTTCGGCGCTATTCCTGTTTAGAAAATAGAAACCAATACCTATAATAATCCAGGTCAGGATAAATAAGAACAAAGTTGCAGATTTCTTCATTTGATTACTTTTTTTTCTGAATCGTGAGTGATCTATGATCTCCTTTAGCTAACAGTTGAGTAGCTAAACAGTTTCCAAATACATCAGTACAGCGTAAAATCACTGGCCTGTTCAGAACATCTCACTTAGAATGCTGTTATATCAAATACAACACCGGACAGTACAGTAATTAACCAGCTACAAGTCGTTAATAATGTACCGTTCATTTGAAAACCAAAAATGTAATCCTATGAAAAACATGCTTAAAACGATCGCCCTTGCTGTAGCAATAACCTGCAGCACGGCAGCATTTGCGCAAGAGAAGAAAGATACGTTGAAGATTGATCCAGATAAAAAGATCAAGAAAACCGCGAAAAGTGTCGGCAATAAAACTGCAGAGGTCGCAGTTAAAGGTGCCTCCACCATTGTAGATAAAACTTACAAAGACATGGTCGGACCTGCCGGACAAAAGATTTATATTGACAACAAGTCGAGGTACTACTATGTTGATGAGCGCGGTGCAAAGATCTATGTATCTAAATCACAACTTAAACCAAAACCGGTTGAGTAATACATTTAAGCTGTTGGACAGGTGTCCAACAGCTTAATTATAAACAACAAACTCCCCTTTAGCCATTACAGATCCGTTGACGATCATCTCCAGCACATGGCCACCTTCATAGAATCTTCGTGTTGTGATCAGTTTAAATGATTGATTCCGGCTAATCGTTTCAGCCTGACCTCCCTGGTAGATCCTTTCACTTATTTTAAAAACCTTCTTGTTTAACTGCCCATTTGCTTTTCTATAGTGAATGGCATATTCCAGTCGTACTGTTTTCGACTTTTCTGCGGTATTTTGAATCCGGAATGTAAAGCTTAGAGTATCACCTATTTTGACTTCAGGACTCAGGATGCTAAACTCATCTAAAGAAAGACCGTCACTGTTCAGACCATAATGATCAAGCACTGAGGCATGCCCACGTTTAAGCAAAGACCTGCAACCGTGCTTAATTATGGCATCGGTTTCCTTGCTATGACCTTTCCAGGCTTGAGCGATCTTTACCACGAGCTCAGGATGATCTTTAGAAATATCATTGAGGTTGTTTGCTACACTACGTCTTACGGCCTCGTCCGGATCATTTTTTAAGGCCTCCAAGATAGGAAGCAATGGAGCAGGATCTTTCTTCAACGTCGGCACAGAAAGTCCCCAGGGTAGCCGGGGACGGCAGCCTTCAGAGGCGAGGCGGCGTACACGGGCATGTGGATGTTGTGTCCAGGTCAACATCCTGCTAATGGTTTGATCGAAATATTTGTTCAGAAAAGGCCGGATCGCAAATTCACAACTTACGTATTGCGTTATAAACTCCATTCCGTCTAACGATGTTTCCAGATCATCCAGCCCGTAAACCTCTATGTAATTCGGAAGGAACATCATTTCAAGCCGCTCCTGCCAGAATCCATGAGCGCGCAAACGATCAACCAGGCGCTGCAGCAGTATAACAGCTTCTTGGTAGGATTCCGGCATAAACTGATGCAAACATACTGCGGTGTGTTTCATCCGTGCTTTAAGCTCCATGGCCTCGAATGCCGGTGTGTAAATCAGCTTCATGAAAGCAGGTTCATCAAAGCCTGGGATGCTTTCGCGCATACATTGGGCAATGCCGCTGTAAAACGCAGGTGTATAAAGATCTTTTAATGCCGACATCGTTTCTCTCCAATTGTTACAGCAAAACTAAAATATTTATTTTACAAATTTAACATTCTTGCTTGTAACCATTGGGTATTTATCGTCGTCTTATAGCCAAAGATTACAATCATGAAAACGATATTTACGACCGCCCTATTATGTCTATTTTACTTGCTCCCACTCACATCTTTTTCGCAAGATTTAATCAGTGTGGAAGGCCTGGTTAAAGACGACAAACAAAGTATTCCTGCTGCCACTGTTTTACTATATTCCAGCATAGATTCAGCACTTGTTAGTACTGCTATGACCAATGAAAATGGTCAATATAATTTTAAAACAAAGTCTGGATCATATTACATTGTAGCAACATCAATGGGATACAACAAAGTGAATTCAAAACCGATTAAATTAAACGGTGAAAAGAGTTTTTCTGTACCAGCTTTACTACTTAAAGAAACTGCAAATAATTTAAACGAGGTTGTTGTAACCGCAGCACGACCGGTATTGGAACGAAAGGCAGATAAGCTGGTATTTAACCTTGACGCCACACCTTCTGCAGCTGGATTAAATGCATTGGAGGCGTTACGAAAAGCACCTGGCGTTGTGGTCGATCATAACGAGAACATCTCGCTTTCCGGTAAGAGTAATGTACTGGTAACGATTGATGGAAAACAGACCTACCTAAGCCAGGAAGAAGTGGTAAACCTGCTGAAATCGATGCAGAGCAGCGAAATAGAAAGCATTGAAATTATGAACAATCCCGGTGCACGTTATGAAGCAAACAGTACAGGTGGTGTCATTAACATCAAAACGAAAAAAAGCAAAGCTGATGGCTTCAATGGCAATATCGCAATTGGTGCGGGATACAATAAACGTGCTTCCAGCAACAATAACATCAACCTGAATTACCGCAAAAACTTTTTCAACACCTTTGGATCTTATAGCTATAACACGAACAAATGGGAACAAAACTTACTCATTGACCGTGTAACACCGAATGTAAATAACAGATTGTATTTCAGCCAACGGAACACAGACACTTCAAGTAACAAATCACACAACTTCAAAGTAGGGACAGATTTCTTTCTGTCGGATAAACATACCGTAGGATTTTTGGTGAAGGGTAACATTTACAACCGCGAAGAGGATAGCTTCAGCAGAACCAACATCGGCGGGAGCCTGGGGCAAACAGACTCGATCCTGAGGACACCTGCTCGTAATGAAGGTGCACGTAAAAACTTTTCCTACAACCTGAACTATAAGGGCGTGTTAGACACTGCCGGGCAGGAACTGACCATAGATGCAGATTATAGTACCTTTGACGGCGATAATGATGCTTTCTATCAAAACCGTTTCTTCCGTCCGGACGGAACATTCTTCAAAAATGGACAGATTTACAGAAGTTTTGCACCTTCAGACATCAACATAAAAGCCTTAAAGGCTGACTATGTGCTGCCACTGAACAAGAAGTTAAAAATTGAAGCCGGCCTTAAGTATGCTGACGTAGAAAGTGACAACAACTTCATTTTTGAAAATCAAGTCGCTGATGGCTGGCTTGGTGATCCAAACCGCAGTAATCGGTTTAAATACAGCGAGGAAGTAAGCGCTGCCTATACCACCTTCAGTGCGACCCTTGGGAAGCTATCGGTGCAGGCCGGGTTACGCGCAGAAAGGACTCATTCCATCGGTACCTCCGTGACCATGAATGAGAAAATTGACCGAAAATATACCAACCTCTTTCCATCAGTATTTGTAAGTCAGAATTTCAGTGAAAACAGTGTGCTTAATTTCTCCTATTCAAGAAAGATAAACCGCCCGAATTACCAGAATTTAAATCCATTTATGTACTACCTGGATCAGTACACCTATAACCAGGGAAACCCAAACTTAAGGCCGGAATTTGCGACAAATTTTGAGGTGAATTATCTATTCAAACAGAAGTACAGTGTAGCCTTAGCTTACACCCACGTTTCAGATGTAATTACACAAATTCTATTACAGAATGCAGCATTAAACTCTATGTATCAAACCAATCTTAACCTTGCTTCTGATGATGTGGTATCCTTAACTTTAAACATCCCGGTAAAGATCACAAAATGGTGGAATTTCAACAATAATATCATCGCTTATCATAAGCAATTAAAGAGTCCGAATTTGAATGGTTTTGAATTAAACTCCAAGCAGTTTACAGGTAATATCTACATGCAACATAACTTTACCTTATCTAGTTTATGGAGTGCCGATGCCAGCTTCTTCTACAGCACGCCGCAGATTGATAATGCATTAAACTTAAAGACATTCTTCACTTCGGATGCGGGACTTCGTTACAACTTCCCTAACAAAAACGGAAACTTGAAACTAGGGGTAAGTGACGTGTTCCATACACAAAAACCAAGGATATCCAGCAACCTGGAAGGTAATGAATACACCTTAAAGCAATGGGGTACATCTACCAGTGTGAGACTTACTTACACGCAGCGTTTTGGTAAATCAACTGTAAAGTCAGCCAGAGATCGCCAAACTGCACTTGACGCGGAACAAAAGCGCCTGGGACAATAATCCCAAAAAGTGACCAGCATCATTTTTTCGAAAAAGGCTGGTCATTTTGTAGCATGGGTGGATATGTCATCTTTGGACATATTGAAAATTCATGTTACAAACCAAAGAATTACAACTCGATACCATTTGTTTTCACTGCGGGGAGGCACTCCCAGCCTCTCCGCTGCTGAAAGACGATAGAAAGTTTTGTTGCGTTGGATGTGTTGGCGTTTATAGCATCTTGCACGAGCACAACCTCAGCGACTACTACCTTTATAATGATGTACCCGGCCAGACGCAACAACTGAAAGGCATAAATTTCGATTACCTGAATGAACCGGAGATTGCGGCGGGGCTGGTTGACTACCAGGATGACCAGATCACCATCATTACCCTTTACATCCCAGCTATTCATTGCAGCTCCTGCATATGGCTGCTGGAATCCCTTCATAAGATCAATCCTGCGATAACACAATCCCGTGTAGACTTTCTAAAAAAGCAGGTTTACATCACGTTTAAAAATCAGGAAATAACGCTCAAGGCACTTGCCGAAACGCTGCTGAACATCGGCTATGAACCTTTGATCAGCCTGCAGGATGTGGTCAAGGAACAGCAAAAACATACTACCGATCGTAGCTTGATCACCAAGATTGCTGTTGCAGGCTTTTGTTTCGGAAATACCATGTTGCTATACTTCCCGGAATATTTTGGCTTATCCAGCTTCGAACAGGACTTTAAAACCTTTTTCGGCTGGTTAAATCTTGCATTCGCCTTCCCCGTTGTATTCTACAGTGGACGCGACTATTTCTCCAGCGCCTGGCTAAACCTTAAAAACGGGGTACTTAACCTCGACTTCCCCTTAGCCCTTGGAATTGCGGTGATGTTTATCCGTTCCATTGTAGAAGTAGTTACCAATTCCGGCCCGGGCTGGGTTGATACGCTATGTGGCTTAATCTTCTTCCTGCTGGTTGGCAAGTGGATGCAACAGCGCACCTATCACCACCTATCCTTCGAGCGCGACTACCGTTCTTACTTTCCTGTAGCGGTTACCATCCTCGAGGATGGACGTGAGCGCCCGATTCCATTGGATCAACTTAAAAAAGGTCAGCGAATGCTCATCCGCAGCAATGAGATCGTACCTGCCGACGCCATACTACTGAAGGGTAACGCAAATGTAGACTTCAGCTTCGTTACCGGTGAATCTAAGCCCGTGCATAAGGTACTTGGAGAAATTGTTTATGCCGGCGGCAGACAGCTGGATGGAGCGATTGAACTGGAGGTTGTAAAAGCAGTATCTCAAAGTCACCTGACGAAACTTTGGAACAATGAGACGTTCAGCATGGAGAAGAACACCATTATGACTTTCAGCGCAACGGCGAGCAAATATTTCAGCATCATGCTCTTGACGGTTGCCCTTGGAAGTGGTTTGTTCTGGATGTTTCATGCTGATCCCACAAGAGCGATTGCTTCTTTTTCTGCCGTGCTGATCATTGCCTGTCCATGCGCACTGGCCCTCGCCTCTCCTTTTACCCTGGCAGCAGTATTAAGCATCTTTGATAAAAATAAATTCTACCTGAAGAATACAGCTGTGATTGAGCAACTGGCACGTATAGACACCTTTGTTTTTGATAAAACCGGCACAATCAGTAATCCAGATGGGGCTGGTTTCAGCTTTCAGGGGAATATCAGTCAGGAACAACTGCAATGGGTCAGTGACCTTTCCAGAAACTCCGGTCACCCATTAAGCCGTACGCTGGTGAAATGGCTCGGCTTGCCCGAACAGCATACCGTGAACAACTATCGTGAAATGGTTGGCCGTGGCTTAAGTGGGTCCATCCTGGATCATGAGCTCAAAATCGGTAATGCCGCCTTCACGGAAATTGCACTTGAAAAGTCAATCACAGGATCGACCGTCCATGTGGTGATCGATAGTCAATATCTCGGCTATTTTCTGTTCAGGCAACAGTGGCGCGACGGCTTGAAGGCTTTAACCATAAGCCTGCGAAAGGGTGCTAACCTGCATCTGCTGTCGGGAGATCAGGATCATGACCGTATGGACTTATTGACCATTTTTCCTGAAGGGAACCAAATGCACTTCAAACAAAGTCCGCAGCAGAAATTGGAATATATCAAAGCGCTGCAGGAAAAAGGACATAAGGTTTTGATGTTTGGCGATGGGCTAAACGACGCTGGAGCACTGAAACAAAGTGATCTTGGCGTAGCGGTAACGGACAACATCAACAACTTCAGCCCCGGCTGTGAGGCCATTCTGGATGGCGCAAGCTTTAGCAAGATCCCAGCTTTTATCCAGCAGGCTAAAGATGCTGTTAAGGTGATCCACATGAGTTTCGCCATTTCCCTTGTATACAATATTGTGGGAGTATCGTTTGCCGTGCAAGGACTTTTGTCACCGCTGATCGCGGCGATCTTAATGCCGGCAAGTACCGCAACCATCATCCTTTTCACCAGTATCACCGCAAGGTTATACGCCCGTAAAAACGATCTGCTATGAACATGATCTATATGCTCATTGGCGTCAGCATTCTGCTGGCGCTAATTTTTTTAGTTGCCTTTTTCTGGGCGAGCAAGTCCGGACAACATGACGACACCTATACTCCAGGACTCCGGATCCTGTTTGATGATGAGGTTAAACCCGGTATTGAAAAAAGTGATGAGGATCATATTTAGCCGGAATTAGCATCATTACCAGGCTGAGCGCAGCCCCCTACTTTTACACCATCACACATTCAAACATCAAATCGTTATGACTGAGAAATTCTACTATGACAATAAGATTGTGCGGGACTTTGCCATTGCCACCATTGTATGGGGCATCATTGGCATGACCGTCGGCCTGCTTGTTGCCATGCAGCTGTTTACCCCGGAATTGAATATGGGTAGCCAGTACACTACTTTTGGCCGCATCAGGCCTTTGCACACCAACGCGGTGATCTTTGCTTTTGTTGGAAATGCAATCTTTATGGGCGTTTACTACTCGCTGCAGCGCTTGTTGAAGGCACGGATGTTTAGTAACGTGCTTAGTAAGATCCACTTCTGGGGCTGGCAGTTAATCATTGTAGCTGCAGTGATCACCTTGCCACTAGGCTTATCTTCATCACACGAGTATGCTGAGCTGGAGTGGCCGATTGATATTGCCATCACCTTGATATGGGTGGTATTCGGTATCAATATGTTCGGAACGATCATTAAACGCCGTGAGAAGCACATGTATGTAGCCATCTGGTTTTACATCGCAACGTTTGTGACTGTAGCAGTACTACACATCGTAAACTCATTTCAATTACCGATCTCTGCCTTTAAAAGTTACTACGTATTTGCAGGTGTACAGGACGCGCTGGTACAATGGTGGTATGGCCATAATGCGGTGGCATTCTTTTTAACCACCCCATACCTTGGGATGATGTACTACTTCCTTCCGAAAATGGCCAATCGCCCGGTTTATTCTTATAAACTTAGTATCCTGCACTTCTGGTCATTGATCTTTATTTACATCTGGGCTGGCCCACACCACTTGCTGTATACATCATTACCGGGATGGGCACAATCTTTAGGTGTAGCATTCTCCGTGATGTTGATCGCACCGAGTTGGGGCGGTATGATCAATGGATTGTTAACACTTCGCGGCGCATGGGACAAGGTACGTGAAGATCCGATTCTGAAATTCATGGTCGTGGGTCTTACCGCCTATGGTATGGCTACTTTCGAAGGTCCGATGTTAGCCTTTAAACAGATCAATGCCATAGCACATTATACCGACTGGATCGTAGCACACGTACACGTTGGCGCTTTAGGCTGGAATGGTTTCTTAACTTTCGCTATTCTGTACTGGTTAATTCCAAGAATATACAAAACTGAACTATACTCTAAGAAACTGGCATCTTTCCACTTCTGGATTGGCACACTAGGTATTATCTTCTACGCAGTTCCATTATACTTTGCGGGATTTACACAAGGCTTGATGTGGAAAGAGTTTACACCAGAAGGTGTACTGAAATATCCAAACTTCCTGGAAACCGTGATACAGATCATCCCGATGTATATGCTTAGAGCATTGGGTGGGTTCTTCTACCTCGTGGGTGTGATCGTAATGACTTACAACATCATCAAAACTGCGAAAGCCGGTAAACTCGTAGCGGATGAGGCTGCTGAAGCACAAGCACTGCCACAAGAGTTTGTGGCTGTAGGTACAGACCGAAAATGGCACAGGGTATTAGAACGCAAACCAATGGTGTTTATGGTACTATCCCTGATCGTTATCCTGATCGGTGGTATGATCGAGATGATGCCAACATTCAGCATTAAATCCAATATCCCGACGATTGCTAGTGTAAAACCATATAGCGCACTGGAACTTCAGGGCCGCGATTTATACATCAAAGAGGGCTGTGTAAACTGCCACTCACAGATGATCCGCCCCTTCCGCTCCGAAACGGAGCGTTATGGCGAGTACAGCAAGGCCGGAGAGTTTGTTTATGATCATCCTTTCCTGTGGGGCTCAAAACGTACCGGGCCAGATCTGGCACGTGAAGGTGGAAAATATTCAAACGCCTGGCATTTTAACCACCTGGTAGATCCGCAAACCATGTCACCTGGTAGTATCATGCCACCGTACGAATGGTTAAGTACCCAGGCATTGGATACCAGCAGCACCGTAGCAAAGATCAATGCGATGAGAAGCCTGGGTGTACCTTATGCTGAAGGCTATGAACATCAGGCGAATCAGGATCTAGATGCACAAGCGAAAGAGATCGCAGCCGATTTAAGAAAGAACAACATCAAAGTGAAAAGTGATGCAGAGATCGTAGCCTTAATTGCGTACCTGCAACGCCTTGGAACAGACATTAAAGCACAATAATCTATAGGGATATGTTTAAGCAATTTCAAACCCTGGTAAACGGTAGTGAAGTTTACCTGATCAGTTCACTGAGCATCTTTGTACTATTCTTCCTCCTGGTAGGCGTGGTATTACTGATGATGAAAAAGGACGAAGTAAAATACATGAGTGAACTACCCTTAAACGATAAAGAATCTTAATCATGAGCTACCAAGACTTAATGGTGATTGTACTCTGTATCACCGCAATGATAATCCTCTTCGTAGCGATGCTTATGCTTAAAGTGATAAGACTTTTTGCGAATGAGGCGCTTAATCCAACACCTTTTGCAAGCAATGAAGAACGTGAACAACGCAGGCTGGCCGAACAACAAGCCGCCGCGTTGTTGCCTCCGAAGCCATCCATCTGGACCAGGCTAATGGGCTTGAAGCCGCTGTCTGAAGAAAAGGACCTGGTCATGGAGCATACCTTTGATGGTATTGCAGAGCTGGACAACCCAACACCGCGCTGGTTTATGGTGTTGTTTTATGGAACATTGATATTCTCTGTGGCTTACCTGTTCCACTATGAGGTATTTGGTACCGGAATGGATCAGGATCAGGAATACCTGGCAGAAATTGAACAAGCTGCACGTGATAAAGAAGCCTTTCTTTCGGATCCTAAGAACGCAAAGAGTGCTGTGAATGAGAATAACATTGAGCAATCTAAAGATGAGGTTATCATCAAATCCGGGGCGGCCTTATTTGTGAACCGCTGTACACCATGCCACGGCGAAAATGGCGAGGGTATCGTTGGACCCAATTTAACAGACGAATACTGGTTACACGGTGGAACCGTTAAAGACGTGTTTAAGGTAATTAAATACGGTGTTCCCGAAAAAGGTATGGTGGCATGGGAAAAATCCCTTAGTGCACAGCAGATTGCTGACCTGACCAATTACGTGCTTTCGCTACAAGGAAGCAACCCTGCGAATGCAAAAGCTGCGCAGGGTGAAAAACAACCTTAGCAATGGCTATACATCCAAAAATCATAAAGGGTAAACTTTACCAATACCGTACGCTTTTAAGTTACTTTTTTCTGGGGCTGCTTTTCGCCGCCCCATTTATAAAGTTTAATGGAGAACAACTCATCCTCCTTAATATTCTGGAACGTAAGTTCGTGTTCTTCGGGATAATATTCTGGCCACAGGATTTCTACCTCTTCGTGTTGGCGCTACTCAGCTTCGTTGTATTCATCGTCCTATTTACCGTGGTATTCGGACGGGTTTTCTGTGGCTGGGCTTGCCCTCAGACGATCTTCCTGGAGATGGTATTCCGAAAAATAGAATACTGGATTGAAGGTGAGCCCATCAAACAGAGGAAGCTGAATGACAGACCAATGGACCTGGACAAGTTTATGAGGAAAGCTGTTAAACACAGCATCTTCTTTCTGATCTCCTTTTTTATTGCAAATATCTTCCTGGCCTATGTGATTGGAACAGACACCCTGCTGGCCATCATCACCGAGCCAGTCTCTACCCACCTTTCTGGATTTATTTCCATCCTGATCTTCACCATCATCTTTTACCTGGTATTCTCCAGGATCCGATCGATCGTATGTACGGTCATCTGTCCATACGGTCGACTGCAGGGGGTACTGCTTGATGATCAAAGTATGATCGTTGCCTATGATTACAATCGCGGGGAACCCCGGGGAAAAGTGCAGAAGGGCATCGAAATGGTAAAGGGCGACTGCATCGACTGCAAGTTGTGTGTTCAGGTATGCCCTACTGGCATTGACATCCGTAACGGCACCCAGATGGAGTGCATCAACTGTACCGCATGTATTGACGCCTGCGATATGGTGATGGAGAAAATTGAAAGACCCTTGCGCCTGATCGGCTTTAAGTCGGAAGACGAGATCAAGTTCAGCAAGCCATTCCGGGTAAGTCGTAAAATTTATGGCTATTCAGCCGTGCTTGTCGTATTGCTCTCGGCATTAACCTTCCTGATGCTTAGTCGATCTGATGTAAAAACTACGATACTGCGGGCAAGCGGAACACTCTACCAGATGCGTGATGACAAGCAGGTCAGTAACCTGTACAACGCCGAACTGGTGAACAAGACCAGTAAAGCGCTAAGTTTCGAGATTGTACCGGAAGATGCTTCGGCGAAGATTCAGTACATCCAAAAGGAAAATCAGCTTGGATATGGCGGCACGGTTAAACTCACCTTTTTTGTGCTGATGCCGCAGGATGCAGTCAAGCAGTTTAAAACAGAGATGAAGTTTAAATTGCTTTCGGAAGGCAAAGTTATCGACAGATTTAAAACAACATTTATTGCACCACCTAACAATTAAGATATGAACTGGGGAACAAAATTGATGATCGGCATGGGCTGTTTCATGACCATGATCATTGTATATGCGGTATTGATGATGCGCAGCGACAGTGATGCGCTGGTGGATACCGACTATTACGAAAAAGGGATTAACTACAACCTGGACTACCGTAAAAAATCGCACGTGAATATGGATCGGGCGGAGCCAACCATAGTACTTCGCAACGACAGCCTGGTGGTAACTTTCAAACGGGAGTCTACCGGCCAGATGAAGATGATCCGCACTGCGGATAAAAAGCTTGATCAACAGTTTAAATTCAACACCGATCAGGGAAATACTTTTGCAATACCAGTTGGCAGTCAGAAGACCGGCCTTTGGAAAGTGCAGCTGGACTGGACCAGTATGGGTAGACCTTATTTATATGAAAAAGAAATCATGTTACCATGAATGAAACGTATTTAGCTTTCATGATCGGCTTGCTGGGTAGTGTGCATTGCATAGGCATGTGCGGCCCGCTTGCATTTGCCGTTCCTTCCCTACAGAAAGGCGCCGGCTGGCTATTGCTTGATAAGAGCATGTACCAGGCTGGCCGTATCATATCTTATTCTATACTGGGCTTGATTATAGGGCTGATCGGCAATCAGCTTTGGATGGCCGGTATGCAGCAGGGCTTGAGCATCTTTAGTGGCTTACTAATCCTCCTTGCAGCTTGTTCAAGGATATTTAAAGTAGCAGTACGTTCCAGTTCAAAGTACAACCTGTTGCTTAAGCCATTTCATCAGCTTTTTAGCTATGCTTTGAAGCACAAGGCCAACCATCTGATCATCGGTATGATCAACGGGTTGCTACCCTGCGGTTTTGTTTACCTGGCGCTTGCCGGTGCGGTAAATCAGCCTGGTGTTCCTGAAGCAATAACATATATGTTCTTCTTTGGATTAGGCACTGCTCCACTGATGCTTATCGCAGCGGTGACAAGCGGAATGACCGGGGCTATCCTGCGTAACCGCATCAACCGCATTGTTCCTTATTTGATGTTATGCTTAGGCATCTGGTTCATACTAAGAGGGCTGGACCTAAATATACCTTATTTAAGTCCAGCCCTTCATTCTGGTACTGCAGTATGTAAGTAGTCGCTTAGCCCGCCATACTGAATAGTTGTGTTTTTGGCTGGTTTTCCCAAAGTCTTGCATCTAGGGTCATGCAGATATTGCGCAAGTAACGCTTACCAGTGTCGGTAACCTGAAGGCTCGCTGCACCAATCTCCACTAAGCCATCGGCTTCAAGTTCTTCCATCCTTTTCAAGCCTTCAAAAAATGACGTGCAGAATTCATCGGGTTGTTCCCAGCTGGTATAACCCTGACACATGATATTCAGAATATGCTGTCTCAGGATCAGATCTTCTGTATTCGACAGGTGGCCTTTAAATACTGGCAGCTGCCCTTGATTGATCAACTCCAGATAGGTTTCCACTTTCTTCTCGTTCTGCGCAAAGCCCGCCCAGGAGTCGGATATGGAAGAAACGCCAAGTCCAATCATCAATCTGCTATACTGATCGGTGTAGCCCATGAAATTACGATGCAGTTTACCTTCCTGTGCGGCAAGGTACAGGCTATCGGTTTTTAGGGTAAAATGATCCATGCCGATTTCTTGATAACCAGCAGCTTTTAACATCTGGCGACCGGTTTCATAGAGCTTTTGCTTAAGCGCCGCATCTGGCAGATCTTTCTCTGTATAACGCCGCTGGCCGGGTTTAACCCATGGTACGTGGGCGTAACTGTAAAAAGCAATGCGGTCTGGTTTAAGGCGGATCACCTCTGCTACGGTTTCTTGTAAACCTTCAAGTGTTTGGAGTGGAAGTCCATAAATGAGGTCGTAGTTAATGGAATTATATCCAGTTTTTCTGGCGACGGTGGTTGTATGTTCCACCTCTTCTACCGTTTGGATACGATTAATGATCAGCTGTACCCGCGGATCGAAATCCTGTATACCAAGACTCAGGCGTTTGAAACCAAGCTGATGCAGCGTTTCCAGGTGCGCTTGTGTCGTGTTACCTGGATGGCCTTCAAAGCTGAAAGCAGCATCCTGGTGTACGGTTGCATGGTCCAAGATCCCCTGGATCAGCATCTGCAAATTGGCTGCACTGAAGAATGTGGGTGTACCACCACCAAGGTGCAGTTCCCTGATTACCGGCTTTTTGCCAATGAGGTCCAGATACATTTGCCACTCCTGAAGCACCGCTTTAATGTATGGTTCTTCTACTTTGTGGTTTTTGGTAATCCTTGTATTGCAACCACAATAGGTACATAGACTTTCGCAGAAAGGCAAATGGATGTAAAGGCTGATGCCTTCGCCAGCTTCATTATTTTTAATGGCATCGATCACGGTTTTGCCCCAGGCATCGGGTGTAAAATAGGTCGCATCCCAGTAAGGTACCGTTGGATAACTTGTATACCTTGGCACCGGTACATTATATTTATGAGCTAAATTAGTGTTCATGTTTGGCGATTGCTGGGTTAAGGAAATCTACAGGGTCGCGGTCGCATGATCTGGAGCAAACGCAGGCATTGCCTAGACAGGATTTTCCCTGCCAGGCATCAAGGTTTATGATGGTCTGCTCCGCAAGTGTTGCCGAGATTTCATCCATGGTTTTGGTTTGGAGTAAGTCCGGAGGTACTGCCGCAATTCTGATTTTCATTTCCGCAGCGGTTTCGATGTTGATGTGATCCGTCGATACGGAGCGTGTAGCGATGTACTTTACGCCCAACTCAGAGAGCTTACGGATAACTTGATCAGACAAGTCATCTTCCTTGGTTACCACCACAGCCACCTTTCCAGCAGCAAACAGGGCTGTATCAACGTTTAGGGGATTTGAAATCAGGGTGATTTCATGTTTCTTTCGGTTGGCCACTGCCAGCGGCTCTTTTTCAAAAGATTTGATATTGTAAGCGACTACTCTCATAATAAATATTTACCATCAAAAGTAGTCGCCTGCCGCCGGAAGCGGAATGAGGTTAGTCAGCAGTAAAAATGATCTTCGTCAGTTTTTCATTTCCTGCAACATTTGAAGATTCAGGATCTGAATGTGGCTGCCTTTGCGTTCAATGATGTTCTCTGACTTGAAATCACTCAGAATACGGCTGACCGTCTCGGTAGCCATTCCCGCTAAAGCAGCAAGATTGTCCCTGGAAACCTTGATGTTCAGTGGATCGTTTGATTGTTCCTGTTTGTACAGGCGGATCAGCACTTCGGCAAGCCGTTTACGCACAGAGAAATAAGCAAGTTGCAAGAGCTGTTGTTCCCGATCTAGCAGATTATTAGATAGGATCTTGATGAACTGCCGACCGATGTCCGGGTATTTATTCAAGAGTTCTTCCATCAGCTCTTTAGGGAGCATACAGATGGTGCTGTCTTCCATGGCTTCTGCAGTCTCCGCATGCGGTTCATTGAGCAGCAATGAAGGAATACCAAAGTACTGATCGTCGGTATATATGCCTACCATAAGCTCACGGCCATCTGGGGTAAGTTTAAAAGTCTTCACCTTTCCACGCAGCACCAGGTAAATGCCGGCGATGGAATCACCTTCATAATAAATTACCTGCTTTTTCTTGATGCTGCGCATCTTGCGCTGGGCAATGGCCTTACTAAGCGCCTGCATTCCCGAGGCAGTGCCAATCAAACCATCAATATTTTCCAGCGATTTGCTATAGAATTGCTCTTGTTTAATCTTCTTGTTAAGACGACTTTCCACAGCGTTCAGCAGCTCCATGTCGTCAAAAGGTTTGGTCAGGTAATCATCCGCGCCCATCTCCATGCCTTTACGCATATCTAAGCGCTCTGCCTTGGCAGTAAGGAAAATGAATGGTATTGACGCGGTCTGCGGGTTCTTGCCGAGCAGGTACAATACGCCATACCCATCAAGTTCGGGCATCATGATATCACAAAGGATTAGGTCTGGTAGATGCTGGTTGGCGAGTTCAATGCCTCTTTTGCCATTATCGGCAGCAATAACTTCGTAGTTGGCAAGCTCAAGTATTTCAACGATGCTCTCGCGGATATCGTCATTGTCTTCAATGATTTGTATTCTGGCTTTATCCATGATTTTCGAACGACAGTATAAAAGTAGTCTCCTTGTTGATGATGCTTTTGAATTGCAGTGTACCCTTCATCAGATTGGCATAGCGGCGAACAATGTTCAAACCAAGCCCCGTTCCTGGGATGTTGCCGGTATTATGTGCTCTGAAGAAAGGTTCAAACAGATACACCTGGTCCGTTTCTGGTATACCGATGCCATTATCCTTTACAGTAACATTGCAACCCTCCTCATTGATTTCGGTATTGAATTCTATGAAGGTGTTCTCTCCAGAGTACTTGATGGCATTACTGATCAGGTTGATCATGCAGTTTTTTAGCAGGTTCTGATCCAGGTGCACGAGGCTTTTTGCACCAGTATGCTGGTAAATGATATGTTGGTTTTGTTTGGCAATCATTTGCATTTCTTCAGTGACCTCCTCGGAGAGCTTTACCAGATCAAAGGTGCTAGGGTTTACTTCCACCCGCCCGGCTTCCAGTTTTTCCAGAGAAAGGAAGTCATTAAGTATGGTCGTGAGGTTTCCTACCGCATTCTTTATCTTGTTAACATGTTTTTGAATGGGTTTACTGTCAAAAGGTTCGGCATACTTCTGGATCAAAGAGGCGGATAATTGCACGGAACTTAGCGGTGTGCGAAATTCGTGTGAAGCCATCGACACAAAGCGGCTCTTCATCTGGCCGAGCTCCTTCTCCTTTTCGAGTGAGATGCTCACCTCTTCCTTGGCATCACGAAGGGCTGCAACAATCTCCTTCAGCGAGTTGGTGCGTTCATCAACCAGTTCTTCGAGTTTGGCAGCATACTGTCTTAATTGCTCTTCCGCTTCTTTCTCCTTGGAGAGGTCATGGACAAAGCCGGTGTAGATCTTACGGTCTTCATACTGTACTTCGCTTACGGCTAGTCGAAATGGAAAAGTAGTTCCATCTTTTCGCAAGCCCCGCACTTCCCGCCCTTTACCAATTATACGTTTCTCACCGGTATGGTCATACCGGTGTAAATAGCCGTCATGGGCAGACTTATCGGGCTCGGGCATCAGCACGCTGATGTTCTTGCCGATGACTTCAGTTTCCTCGTACCCAAACAACTTCAAGGCTGCCGGATTGAGGCTCTCAATCAAGCCGCGATTATCTATGGTGATGATACCGTCTATGGCAGACTCGATAATGGCGTTCAGTAAGGTTGCTTTTTCCATAGGTTTTTACAAATATAGAACTTTTGTGCTTGGCCGAAACCTGATCACGATCATGGCCTGAACGTGATCTGGATCATCTTTTTTCAGTCGAAATCTCCTCTTCTTTGCCACAATCTATTAATCTATTCATGAGTCATACATTTCATATCCCCGTTCTAGGCCTCGGTTATTCCATCGATACCCCATTGAAAGTTGCCCGTTTTGGTATTTCTTCTGTTGTTTCTATCGTTGATGATGAGCTTGTTGAACGCATGCGTAAACACCATTGTTTAACAAATGGACTAAGCTATGAACCCATAACAGTTAAAGCACCGGACAGCCGGGCGAAACGAATCAGTGCCTATCTAAATCTTCTGAACTTTCTGGTGAAAGAACAGATTGAAAAGATGAAAGCACAGGAATTCGTCCCGGGGACTGAATTATGTAAGTACTTTGAAATTCTACCGGCGAACTCGGCACTCAGGTGCAAATACGAGGATTTTCTGGCCCTACCAGCTGGTGAAGCAAAGACAGCTGCTGGCGCTGCCCTGAAAAAGGAAGTTAAAGCCGGCAACATCGATGTAAATATCATGTCAAAGGTTGACAAAGCAAATTATACGGCTAACGATGTGTATGCTGGTGATGATTTCACCGACGCATTGGCTGCCATGCGGGGCTTTGAAGAGAGCGATCTAACATCTTCAGTGATCATCTCTGCGGGTTTAAATCCCCGACTATATGCCTATATGGAAAAATGCCGCAGCTTCTTCCCCGTAAATGGTACACCTTCAAAGAAGATCATTCTAAAGGTAAGCGACTATCGCTCCGCGATTATTCAGGCGAAGATGCTGGCAAAAAGAGGACTTTGGGTCTCTGAGTTCCGGGTAGAATCAGGTTTAAACTGTGGTGGGCATGCCTTTGCCACAGATGGACTACTCATGGGACCAATCCTGGAAGAATTCAAGGAAAACAGAACAGTGTTGTATGAGGACATCCTAAAGATCTATTTAGCGGCAGTTGCTGCCAAAGAATTAACCGTTTCGGAAAACCCTAAACAGACGGTTACCTATCAGGGCGGCATCGGCACTGCCGAGGAACACCGCTTTTTAATGGAGCATTATAATCTGGACGCTGCTGGCTGGGGAAGTCCTTTCCTGCTTGTCCCAGAAGCAACAAACGTGGACAACAAGACCCTGGATGCCTTGGTAACTGCGGAGGAGCAGGACTTCTACATCAGTAATGCCTCTCCATTAGGGGTACTGTTTAACAATTTCAGGCACAGCACTGCAGAACAACTGAGATTGAACCGCATTGAAAAAGGACGGCCTGGAAGTCCCTGCAAAAAGAAATATCTATGTACCAACACGGAGTTCACAGAAAAGCCAATCTGTACGGCGTCGAGGGAATACCAGAACCTGAAAATTGAACAGCTAAAAGGCATGGGACTTCCGGAACCTGCCTACCGGGCACAGTATAATGCCATTACGGAAAAGGTATGTTTATGTGAAGGGCTTTGCGCTTCAGCCTACCTCAAGAACGAACTTTTGAGGCCGAAGGAAAGTGATGCCGTTAGTATCTGTCCTGGTCCAAACCTCGCCTATTTCTCCGGAAAATACAGCTTGAAGGAGATGATAGATCATATATATGGTAGAATTGACCTGCTGAAGCAAGCTAACCGGCCAAATTTATTTGTTAATGAACTACGCTTGTACCTGGACTACCTGAAGAAGGACATGGAAATGCAGCTTGAAGTTGTCAACGATAAGAAGATGAAATACTGGAAAAAGTTTTCCGAACAGATGCAGCAGGGAATAGCGTATTATAAAAACCTGATTCCTAAACTGAAATCAGAAAAGGAACAACTCATCCGGAATATGGATCAGCAGCTTGCAGAAGCAGAACAGCTTTTAATGGAGCTTTCACAACCAGCCTGTACAGCATAATTCAACCAAAATATTATGTATCACGGATGTGTACATATTCAACACCAGCGGTTCATGTATTGTGCGTCTTGTTTTACACAATAACTGCAGCTGTTTACGATTATTATTAGCATACAGCAGGTGCGAACACAGGTTTCAAGGGTATGGTATTGGGAAAACCTCCGGAGAAACCTGTGTTTTTGTCCAACATTCTTCACTGCATTTGCTGCAGTGGCTTAGTTAGGAATGGGCATTGATGAAGATCTACCCTTTGTTGATCAGCGACTTTGTTAATTAAAGTCCTTTGAAATGAGCTTCAAAGCATCTGCAAGCAAACAATTTTAAAAAACTATTCGTTTGTATAGAGAAGTTTATTTATACTTCACCCTATATGAAGAAAAAAGGCCTGCTCGCAATGTTTGAGCGTTTTAGTACCGGCCAGTTTCCACAATTCAAGTCGCTTTGGACGGAAGATAAGGAAACTTCACATGAGCCCGGGTTGCAAACCACCTCAGCGGCTGCCCCGGAACCCACGATACCGGTTATATTAAAGGATAATCCTAAGGGGATCGCTGTGGGTCTGGATGTAGGATCAAGTAAAGTGGTGGCTGTGATCGGGCGCCTGGATGCAAACCGTCAGATAGAAGTATTAGGCATTGGTGAAGCGCTTTCTGAAGGATTGACAAGAGGTTCGGTTACAAACCTTACAAAAACGACCGCTGCCATCAAAGAAGCGCTGGAGGCGGCAAGCAGTACTACGAATCTGGAAATCAATCAGGTTATTGCCAACTACTCCGGTATCTGTAGTAACCTCGATCAGCGCGGTGTAATCATCCGCGACGACATGATCAGGGACATTCGTCCTGAAGATATCATCCGCCTGAAAAAGGAGATGGAGGGAAACCCCTATCCTGCTGGCGAACAGATCGTGTATCTGGAACCACAACATTTTATTATAGATGATGAACCGGATATTCGTGATCCAATAGGGATGTCGGGACAGCGTTTTGAGTCTGATTTCCATGTCATCACCGGGGAGGTCACCGCCCTAAGCAATCTGCATAAGTGTGTGCGTCAGGCAGGAAGTGGCATTAAGGCCATCTATCCCACCGCTATAGCATCTGCTGAAGCCGTGGTCTGCGAGGAAGAAAAAGAAGAAGGCATTGCGGTGATCGATATCGGCGCAGCCGTGACAAGCATCGTGGTCTACAAAAACGGTATCATGCGATATGCGAACACCATTTTGCTGGGTGGTAATTCAATAACTGCAGACATCAAACAGTTCACGGGCTTGAGTAATAAACAAGCTGAATTACTCAAGAAAACCTATGGTTCGGTGCTGCCCGAGTATACTGACCCCGCTGAAATCATCCAGTATAAGATCCTGAACGGCACCAAGGACCGTTTCATCTCCAAAGTCGATCTTGCACTAATTATTCAGTCGAGAATGGAAGAGCTTATCGGCCTGGCGTATGATTACATCGTACAGGCATTAAAAGGCAGGTCACTGACTTGTGGAATTGTATTCACAGGTGGTGACTCAGGCCTGCAAAACCTCAGAAAGCTTGGTGAACAGATCACAGGACTTAAATGTCATGCAGGAACGCCTATCTTACATTTGAAAACAGATCTATTTGGAGCTAAGTTTGCTGAAAAATTAAACCACCCTATTTACGCGACCAGTATTGGATTGCTAAAGATGGGCTTAACAAAGCTGGTATAATCTAAGCAGGTTGTTTCAGCTTGTACCTTTCGCAATGGAAACGTATATGCTCCTTCCAATTGGATGCTGTAAATCCGGCGGCAGATTTTCCATAGCCATTCCGCTCGAGCGCATCAATATTGTATTCCTGCTCGAAATGGCTTGCAAGACAAAGCATGAAGACCCGGTTTAAAATGCCCGTGTATATGGTTCCATTTCCACCATGGCAAATCATGAGATTGGATCTTTCGAGTACTTTATTCAAGTTCAGGAAATCCCGATTGATGATGTGATCAGCGGAAAGTACACCTGTTTGATCGCCCGCGGTGACAATGGTGTATCTGCTATAATAATGGTCATTCAAAAAGCGGAGCTGCTCCCAATCACCCGTGCTACCCATACATACACAGATCAGCGGCTTGTTCCAATTTACCTGATCCTGCCAATCAGGCTGATCTTCCGGGTAATGGTAAAGTAAGGGTCCAATGAAGCGGTAAGAGCCTGGAAGAAACTTCTGCGGAAATAGTTCAGGCATATCGCAGATTAGATTTTCGTCACCTTCCAGTTCCTGCAGATAGTCCTTTACTGCTGGCAGGTTGTATTTTTTCCTTAAACTGTCAAACGGAGCATGTATTTTCCTGAAGGCCAGTCGTTCCCCGACTGTTGTTAACGCATCCGCAAAACGAGCGGGGAGTTGCTGCATCAGTTCATATGCCTTGTGTTTTCTGGGGATCTTCCGTGTCGCTGCATAATATCTGGTCATATAGCCATTTACAAGTGTAATATGCTTCACACCGGCAAGTTCAGCGGCCATTCTCAAGGTAGGGGCCACATCGCCAATCACCACATCTGCCTTCATCGCATTAACACACTTCACCTGACCGATCAGGACACGTTCAATATCCGTTCTATTGAGCCACTCAAAACTAAAATTATTGGTACAATGCATGACAAACTCAGCATCAAAACTCGCACATGAGAACACTTCGTAACCCCGGGCCTTCACATACGTATTGTATCTATCCGAGCTTAGAAAGCGAATATCGTACGCAGTTTTGTCATAGGAATCTGCCAGCACCAAACACCTCAAGTAATGCGAAAGAAGATTAAGGGGGAAGAATAAAACACGTTTTCTTTTGCCTGCCATAACATAAGCTGAAATCTACTGCTGAACAGCATTAAGGCGAGTTTGTTTCCAAATAAATGTAACTTAGGAAAAATAACTTACGTACTGAATGTTACATTTTCAAATGACACTTAAAACTATATTGACGATATGAAGAGACTTGAAGGTAAAGTTATCGTAATAACAGGCGCTGCAATGGGCTTAGGGCAAGCCACAGCTATGGAATGCGCAAAAGAAGGCGCAAAATTATCATTAGTAGACTACAATGCTGCCGAACTGGAAAATGTCAGGAAGCTGTTAGCAAGTGAATACCCAAACACCAAGGTTTTAACCATTACCGCAGATGTTTCAGATGAAGCAGCGGTGAAGGCTTATGTCGTTCAGACTGTATCCGAATTTGGGACCATTGATGGTTTTTACAACAACGCTGGCGTTGAAGGAAAACAGGCGAAGCTTGCCGTGTATGATATGGAATCTTTCAAGAAAGTTATCGACATCAATTTGATGGGTGTTTACTACGGTATGCGCTATGTCATTCCAGTTATGCAGGCCCAGAAAAGTGGTCGCATTGTCAATGCAACCTCCGTGGGTGGTATCCGAGGAGTCTTAAATGAAGGGCCATACGTTGCAAGTAAACATGCGGTATCTGGATTAACTAAGAATGCCGCGGTAGAGTATGCAGAAGATGGTATTCTGATCAATGCCATCGCACCCGGCGCGATCCTCACGCCTATGGTTGAAGAAGCTTTCAAACAGATGAATCCGGAAAACCCAAAACAGGCAGAGCAAGCCTTCTCTCTTAATAACCCATCAAAACGTCTGGGCCTGCCCGAAGAGGTCGCGAAACTAGTCGTGTTTCTTATGAGTGACGATTGTGCCTATGTTAATGGCCAGATCATTGCCATAGACGGCGGACAATCAAACAGCTACTAGTCCAAGCGTTGAACAATCCCACAATTCCAACACAATACAGGTTTGAAGTTGTTTATAGCTGAAATTGAGGATAAGCGATCAAATATGAAATATCAAGATATCGAACTTAAAGACAACCAAACTCAACATGCCTTGGAACTGTGGGTTGAAGGACAACGCTCCTTCATCGGTTATGAGCTGGAAGGTGATAAGATCTACCTGATGCATACTGAGGTGCCTGAAGAACAGACCGGTAAAGGTGTGGCGGCTGATCTGGTAGAAAAGTCTTTCATCTATCTGGAGGGGAAGAACCTGAAGGTTGTACCGGCATGTTCATACGTGCGGGCCTATCTTAAAAGGCATCCCGAATGGAACAGGATTGTCGCAGAAGACCATTAAGCCAGGAATTCTTGCAATTCATCAACAATTGAATTTGTAGACAAAGTTACATTTGAAAAACTAACACACACAATATGGAAGTTAAAATCTGGTCGGACGTAAGATGCCCGTTCTGCTACATTGGGAAAAGAAAGTTTGAAGCTGCACTAGCAGACTTTGCACATCAAGAGGAGGTGACCATCACCTGGAAGAGCTTTGAGCTTGATCCAAATCTTCAAACCGTTGAAGACACTAACATCTATGATTATTTCGCAGCGGCTAAAGGCATTCCGCAAAGCCAGGCGGTCGAAATGTTTGACAACGTAACCAGGACCGCCGCGGAAGTGGGTCTTAACTTCAAGCTTGAACAATCTGTAGTTGCAAATTCCTTTAAAGCACACAGACTTATACAACTTGCTAAAACCAAAAACCTCGGAAACGAAATCGAAGAGGAACTATTCAGCATACATTTTACCCAAGGTAAGAACATCGATGATGAGGGTGTCCTTATTGCTGCAGGCAAAAGTGTAGGGATACCGGAAGAAGAGCTTAGCGCGCTGTTTAGCTCCGAGGACTTTGATGCAGAGGTGAGGATTGACCAGCTAGAAGCGCAGCGGATTGGGATCCGTGGTGTTCCATTCTTCGTTTTTGATGATAAGTATGCGGTATCCGGTGCGCAGGCACCTGAATTATTCCTGCAAACAATGGAAAAGGCCTGGGAATCAGGCGCCGATGTTAAAAAAGGTTAAACCGCCAATAAATATTTATTTAATTTCCTATCTTGAGCTCGATTCACACACATGAGCCCTATCCATTTGTTTAATTTTTTAACATAGTAGACTATTGCTGAAAAATATATATTCAAGATAACGGACATGAGTGAAGAAACTAAATTCTTCTGTGATATCGAGGCTGGAACCTGCAACCTTCCTACCCATAGCCAAACAGCCTTAAAGAATCCCGGCTCAGCACCTGAGCAAAAGATAAGTATTTTATATTTTACAGATCCAATATGCTCTTCCTGCTGGGGAATTGAACCACATCTTAGGAAGTTGAAACTTGAGTATGGTGATTTCTTCAACCTGGAATACCGGATGGGGGGATTGCTGGCAAGCTGGTCTGCCTACAAAGGTAATGACGTGAAAAAGCCGGAAGATGTTGCGGGTCACTGGGATCAAGCCAGTAAACATTATGACATGCCTATAGATGGTGACATCTGGTTGGAAGACCCCCTACACTCTTCCTTTCCCGCAGCAATAGCTTTTAAGGCTGCACAACTTCAAGATCCTAATAAGGCACTGACTTTCTACCGCAGGATAAAGGAAATGGTATTCCTGGAAAAGAAGAATATCACGCGTGTACAACACCTGAAAACAGCTGCATTGCAGAGCCAACTTAATCCGGTGCAACTGGAACGTGACATGAACGGTCCTGCGGTAACCGATTTTGAGAACGACGTAAAACTTGCAAGAAGTTTTGGTATAAAAGGCTTTCCTTCTATCTTATTCAGTGATGCCGATCAGCAATCCTATTTATTGTATGGTGTTAAACCTTACGAAGAGTTCGAACAAGCCATTCAAAAGTGGAACCCTTTAGCAACAAAAAAGCCGATAAACACGAATTACTTGAATCTGTTTAGCTACTACCCTACCATGACAACCAAAGAATATGCGGTACTGACCCATAAAAACAAGGCTGAGGCAGAAACCTTTTTAAACCAGCTCTTTGAACTGGACCGTTTAGACAGGTACAGATCAAAGAGCGGTTATCTTTGGCGTTTAAAGAATACTATTTAACCAGTTCAATTCGCTTTATACGAACTTCGTTCTGCTGGTCATCACCCTGCAGCAACACCTGGACCTTTTCAAGCTTCTGAATATTGAAGACCTGCTTTCCCTTGCGCTCAAACTGAAGTGCCTGGAAACCAGGATATGGGCGGGGCAGCAGCATAAAACTGCCAGGTTCCATGCTATTAATTAAGACCTTAACTGCATTACCGGTTGTTCCAATCTTTATCGTAGCGGATACCGCATTTGCGTCCTGGTCTACTAAAACGATCTTACCTGCAGTCTCTTGCTGAGCCTCAACTTGCAGGGAAATGGTTTTGTAATCCAAAAGCCTGGAGCCTGCATTGCCGAGAATTCCTTTAACATATACCTGCATACCACTATTCTGCCCTCTTCCTGAAGGCTTGTGTTCAAGGTTCAGCGAACCACCATCTTGTTCTGTCCAGGTAAATGTATAAGGATCCGTGTCCCAGTCTGGTGAATATACAGCGACATTACTGGACTTATCTGTTCCATCGAATAATACTCGCCGGACACCGTTTCCTGCGCTTGCAGTTAAATCCTGGCTTGTAGCTGTAGGCGCTGTTCTACTATAAACCTGCTCTGGAGCAACGAACTCCTTCAAGCCAAGTGTTCCAAGTTTCATTTGAGCTGCAGGCCTAAATACAAGCCCTTTACGTTTTATCAGGTAGGTACCTGGCGCAATGGTAAATTCGTTGCCTTTTACCTTAGCCAGGTGTTTGTTACCATCATTTAGCGGCACAACCTCGAAACCGGCCCCGAGGTCCGGCAGGTTGACCCTCATTAGATGTTCTGCCCAGATGGTTGTCGTTACCGGTTTATCGAGCTCGTTCTTGCCAAACGGATCTGTCAACGCCTTCACATCAGGCATTACCTCCAGGCGCCACAGGCCATCCTTTACTTTATCCAGGAAATATGCACCTGAGCCTTCGTATTTCAGCACGGCTGAAGAACCTACGCCAGCGATATGTTGCAGGGTCTTGAAGTTTACGGGCTTAGATGAACTTCCAGTGGTGTAATAGTATTCTTTCTCTGTATTCATCTCGGCAGCCGCAGCCTGCGGATCTAATTTAAATCCCGCGAAATTCGTATTCGCCGGAAAGCTACCCAACTCCTTATATGCCGGAAGATGATGAAAGATCCTGGAAGCAATCAGCAAGCTGACCGCCTTCGATGGTGTGTAAGCCAGGTTTAGATAATGTGTCTGATATTCAGTATTTACATGGGCTGTACCCATCGGATCATAGGCAAACTGCGTAGCCCATTGCATACCTGCTGCTTTGAAGCTCCTGGCCATCGCAGGGTACATGTAAGGTTTTAACACGTCTGCAGATTCAAACTCATAGATCATCCGGGGTTTATTCAGGAAAGCCGGAATCGTGTCAAACGGGATATGGTAGCGGTCTACATGTGGCAACAAGTTACCCTGTTGCTCATGTCCGGCGACAAGGCCGGTCGGATACCATTGAAAGCTGAATCCGTCTGCGTTAGAAGCTGCGACAGCATCCGCATAGCTTGGCGATTCACTGATATTGTAGAAGATTGGCTTGCTCCATCCGGTTTGCCGTACCGCTTTAACCATCCTGTTCACATATTCGGTTGTGCGGGCTTTCGGGCCGGTATGTTTAGGCTCGTTATTGATCTCGGCAGCAATCACAAAAGGATCTTCGCCGTAAGACTTCTTCGTGTATGGATTTACATGCCTGAAAAACTGATCCAGGTAGCGTTCCTGAGCGACAAAGGCCTGCTCATTTACAACTGCGCCGCCCTTGCTATAAACTTCCACAAAACTTCCTGTTTTTTCATCTTGATCCGGATAGCCATTACCCCAAAACGCTATTGGTGTAATTAGAATCCGGATGTTCCGTTCCTCAAGTTTGGCGATAAGGTAATCGAATAACCGCAGGTGTTCGTTATTCTTCAGATTACCAAGTGAATCACTGATCTCGGTATCCCAAATATGCACGCGAAAAGCGTTAATGCCCAGACGTGCGAGATGATAAACATCCTTATCAATGGCTTTTTCGAGATCAATATTCAGCTTCTTATGCGAGCGGTAGCCGTAAGCAAATGGCAAGGTATAGTTCACCCCGAAGTAGCTGGCTTCACGATTATCAGACTGCAATCGCAACAATCCCTTTTTATCAATGTAGATCTCATTCTTTGGATTACTTGTTTGTTGAGCCGTTGTTAATAGGGGGACAAACAGCAGAGCCAGTATGGAACGCTTAATTTTCATGTATTCTTCTAAATAATTTATAAGGGTGCAGGTTATACCATAACCGCACCATAATGTTGAATTCTGATTTTGCTGGAACCTCCTGGCTGTTTTTCAACCTGAATTTGCGTACCGATGCGATCCTTCAATGCTTCGACGTGCGATATGATGCCAACTGTCTTTCCTTTTGCCTGCAAATTCTCCAATGCGGAAATCGCGACATCCAGCGTGTCAGCATCCAGAGTCCCGAAGCCCTCATCAATAAACAAGGTGTTGATTTGAACCTTATGGCTCGCCAGATCAGAAAGCCCGAGCGCGAGTGCAAGGCTCACCAGAAAACTTTCTCCACCGGAGAGTGTCGCCATCGGCCTTGTGGCATCTGCCTGGTAATGATCTTCAATCTCCAGCCCAAGATCCTTATCCTTGCTTTTCAAGATGCTATAGCGGTCGGTAAGCTGTGCCAGGTGCTTATTAGCTAATTCCGTGAGTCTCGCCAGGGTCAATCCCTGTGCAAACATCCTGAAGCTGTTCCCATCCGCAGAACCAATCAAATTGCATAGCTTATTCCAACGGCTAAATTCCTGTTGCTGCAAATGAATCTGCCCGGTAATGGCTTCATGTTGACGGATCGTTGCTTCATCAGCAGCAAAAATCCCCTTAATGCGACCAATTTCCTGGTTTAAGGCAGATAGCGCATCCCCTATGGTGTTTATCTGCGCCTGTAAGCTTTCCAGCGGAGTGCTGGTAAGCGCTTTCTTCAATTCCAGCTCCAGCTCCTGCTCCGTACGTTTGATCAACTCCTGATTGGTGCTGATGCTTTCTTCAAGTTGACGTTTTAGATCTGCCAGCTCCACAGCCTGCGTCTCTGGAAGCAGGAGTCCCACAATCGCGCCAATACCAGCAATGCCTTCCTTCTGAAGTTGAACAATCAGTTCCTCCTCTAACCGCTCCAGCTTGGCACGCAGTAAGCGTTGGTTTTCTTTAAGCTGGCGGATAGAAATTTCAGCTTCAGAATGTTCTTTTTGCATCTCTTGCTGCAAGACCAGCGCCTTATCTTTAGCCAGACTAAGATTGCGGATCTCCAGGGTCAACCGGTTACGTTCCTGAATTGGATCTTTATCTCCAAACAGGGAAGCACGTTCAGCACTTAAATCCGACAGCTGCCTCGACAGTGCTGCAATTTGAATTTGCATCCGCTCCGCAGATTTTAAATTTTCCTGCAGATTAAAGGCAAGTGGATCAAGTTCTTTTCCAAGCCTGGCGGTTTCCTCGCTGAGGGTTTTCAACTTTCTTTCAGATTCCTGATATCGCTCCGAACGTAATTTCAAGGTACTATGAATTTCATCCAATGTGTTCTGATTGAAAGCAATCTGAAGTGGATCCAGCAGCGCCTGTATGCCAGACACAGCCTCCGCCTGGCGCTCCTCCAGCTGTTTGGTCACCAGCTGAATTCGTTCCAGCTGCTCCTCATTATTCCTAATGTTTTCTTTGATCAGCGCGGTATCACCTTCCAGATTAATGGATTTAATCTTTACTTCATCTTGTTGTTTCTGAAGTTTGGTTAGCGCTTCCTTTCGCTGCTTCGCAAGTTGCAAGCTGCTTTTCAAGGTTTCCCATCTCTTTGTCGTGGCATTCCGGAGCTGTTCAATCACAAGCGGATCTTTGTCCCCTACGGCCTCTGGTAGCTCGTTGTTTATGGCCTCAAATTTCAGCTTCAAAGTCTTGCCGGCATCTAGTTTATCCTGCAGGGACTTGTCTGCATTCTCGACGGTAAGTTTAAGTTTCTGAACTTCCATTCTAGAAGCCAGCAGCTTTTTATCAAGAATATCGACAACCTTCCGCTGCTCTTCAAGCTGTTGTTTCGCTTCCGATAGTTGATGCTCGTGTGTACCCGAGGCAAAAGGATGATGCAAGGCCCCGCATAATGCACAAGGCTCCCCATCTTTCAAATGCACCCGGTCAGCCTCATACTTCTGAAAGCGTTGCTCCGCTTCGACAAGCCTTTCGTGTACTTCCAGGAGCTTCCTTGATGCCTGATATTCCAGCTCCAGCTTCGCAAATCGCTCTTCTTCTACACTTAGTTGCAAAGCCGCTGCTTTAAGAGAAGCTTGTATCGTGGCATATTCCTTCCGGAAAATTACCAGCGCGGTTACAGTGTCCCATTGCTGTTGATAATGATTGATCAGCAAGGGCAAACCTTCCACCTCGGCCTCCAACTTTTCAAGCGCCCTACCCTTTAGTCCATGGAGCAACTGCTCTTCCAAAGCAGTGATCTCACGCCCTAAATCTGCATAGCGCGTTTCGGCCGTCTTCAGTTGTGCCGCATGCTTTTCCAAGCTAAGCTGACCTTCTTTGATAAGATTTATCGTTTTTAATCGATCACGTTCTGCAACAGACAAAGCATTTAAAACCTCCTTTAATCGCTGCAGCTGCTGTTCAAATACCAATAATTGCCTATCTAAGTTGGCATCTGCCGTGTTTGCAAGCTGATAATCCTGAAGCTGCTGAAGTTCTACCGTAAAACGCTTTATTCTGGATTCATAATCTTCTTTTTTAGTGCTGATGGCAACAATCTCGGGCTGAATGGCTTTATGCTCGGCCTCAGCGGCAGCTAAGGCGCCAGCTAGACCTTTAAGGCCCTCGTCCTTTTTGATTGCTTCATCAATCAATGGATTTTGCTGTTCCAAAAGCCGTTCTGCATCAACATGACGCGCTACCGCAAGCTTCAGGGAGGCAATTGCACTTTTCAATTGTTCCGCTAACACGGGTAGCCCGGCTTCCATGTGCTGCAAGTTTACTGCAGTTTTCTGCTCTTCGGTAATCAGCTCATTGATGTTGTCGTACTGGGGCTTAAACCGGTAAGCCGCATGGTGCCATTTTAACTTTTCGAAGTCCTCCTGCACTGCTGCAAATTTACCACTCAGCAGTGTTGCCTCCGTATTCAGGCTTGTTTTTCTGAGCTCAAGCTTTTGGATATTTTCTATCCAGGCGATATTCAAGGATGTAGCCTGTTGTTCCGCCCTGAGTTTGCTTTCTTGCGCAAAAAGCTCAGCATATTGTTGCTCATAGGCTGATTTTTCATCCGCACTTAGCAGTTTTACGTTGCCAAGCTGGCTTTCCAAGGCACTGAGTTTCTCTCTTTCTTCCTTCAGCTTATCGAATACAAACACGGATATCTGAGAATAGATTTCGGTGCCGGTGATGTTCTCCAACAAGAAACTACGATCTCTGTCGCTCGACTTCAAAAATTGTGTGAAATCTCCCTGGCATAGAATCACGGAACGCAGAAACTGCTGGTAATCCAGGCCGCAGATACTTTCAATCTGCTGGCGGATCTGTGTAACCCGATGTTCACCAATCATGACGTAGTCGCCATCCCGAAATTCGGACAGTTCCATCTTCTCTGCTTGCAACTTGCCGTCCGGCTTACCTCCCGCGCGGTGCAAAGACCATTTTGCACGGTACACCTGATTCCTTGCTTCAAACTCCAGTTCGGAATAACAGTCGCCCGTATGTCTGGACATAATCTCATCTACATCCCTGTTATGTCGGTGCACCTTTCCATATAAGGCTACGGTGATCGCATCAAGAATGGTGGTTTTACCAGCACCGGTAGGACCAGTGATGGCGAATAACCCGGTTTCTGAAAATGGAACCTGGCTAAAGTCAATTTTATGCTCCCCTCGCAGCGAGTTGAGGTTTTTAAATTTTACGCTTAGTATTTTCATTCTGCCTTCTGCCCCATTAATTCCAATGCTTCCTCAAACGTTTTCATCAGCTCAGGGAACTCTTCTTCGGCGACCTTTGATTCACAACGTTTCACAAATACTGCTTTGGGTGTAAGGTCCTTCAATGCGAGTTCCTCCTGAAAAGCGTCAAGCGTTTTGTGCTGCCGTGTCCGGTTCTGCCTTGGAAAGAAACGTTCGATAAAAGGTTTTCCCGCCTGTATCTGGGCAAGCTGCTGATCCAGATCCAGAATCGCAGTTTCTGTTTCAACCTGTACCTCTACCCAGGGCTTATATTTCAGTCCTGGGTCTTCCAATGCCAGCAACTTTCGCTTAACACTTTCCAAATCACCTTTAATCCGGATGAGCTTACGGCCACAAGGTACCTCGTGTGGCACCAGGCTGATCAGGGTACCTGCCTGAAATTCGAGTATCAGCACCTGCTTTCTATCTTCATTCTCTGAAAAGCTCAACGGGATCGGTGACCCCGAATAACGGATATGCTCCATCCGGTTCACCAGCTGTGGTCTGTGGATGTGTCCAAGCGCGATATAATTAAACTCCACCGGGAAATGATCACCATGTACCTGGCCAAGGTTTCCAACATGGATCTCCTTCTCACTTTCAGACGTTGTGGAACCTGCAGCAAACAAATGGCCGGTCGCAATCACGGGAACGTTTGCTTCTTTATAAGTGGTGATATGTTCCACGAAACGATGATAATGATCGCTGATTCCCTGTTTTATGCGTTGCTCCCGCTCCTCATTACTTTCACCGGATATGGAAAGCCTGATGTCGCGGTCGCGAAGAAAGGGCACTGCACAAACCACGAGTTCGAGTTTGCCCTGCTGATCATGTATTGGAATGATCTGTTCCGTAAACACCTCAGGCACGCCACCAACAATATGTACATTGAAATATTTTAATAGCGCCTTAGGTGCATTGAGCGTACTGATGGAATCATGATTACCGCCAATAATTACGACCTCCCTGCAGCAGGTATCTTTCACCATACGCAGAAAGCGATAATATTGTTCTAATGCGGTATTAGAGGGTGATCCGGTATCAAACACATCTCCCGCAATGATTAACACGTCAATGCATTCTGCGCGAAGTTTTTCGATCAGCCAATCCAGAAAATCCTGGTGTTCCTCAGTCCGTTCACACTGCTCCAGTTTTTTGCCTAAGTGCCAGTCGGCCGTATGTAGTATCTTCATAAATAGTCTCCCTAAGTTACGGCAATATTTCTTTCAGCGCTATTGGGCTGGGCTTGCCGCCTTCAAAAAACACAAACTTTATTCGGAGTTGTAATGTTTATTATACAAAAATGACAACTATGAAAAAGAATATCGCCTATTGCTTTATAACAAGCTTGATTTTTGTATTACCGGCCTGCCAGAGTCCGGAGACGCGTGCCGTTAACCAAAATACGACTGAAGATACCACATTCCAAAGTGATGCTGCCGGCTCAGGCTCTAAGGAGCTCAGCAGTTCCCCTGAACCTGGAGGTAATCGACCAAACGATAACAATATTTCCCAGCACACCAAAGTGTCTGACGACGATAAAATCTTTATGGATGGCGCCAAAGCATCTGGCTTGCTGGAGATCACTATGGCTAAACAGGCACTACAGGTAAGTACCAATCCTAAAATCAAAGCTTTCGCAGAAATGATGATCAAGGATCATACACAGATGGATAAAGAAGCCGAAGCACTTGCAACAGAAAGTCAGATAATTCTCAAAGGTGATTTTAGCAAAGAGCAACGTGAAGAGCTGGATATGATGAAAGGCCTTAAAGGTGCGCAGTTCGACAAACACTATAAGGACATGATGATCAACAGTCACAATAAAGCGGTGCAACTATTCAAGTTTGGCGCAAATACCAGGGAAGAGAAGGTGAAACAATTTGCAGAGAAATCACTAGCCGTGATTCAAAGCCATTATGAGGCTGCACAGAAATTGTAATTGTGCTTAAATGCAACTATAAATAAGCCCCGATCAATGATCAGGGCTTATTTTTTGTATTAACTTTCCGGCGAAATGTTCGATACATTTCATGATGATCACCTCTTTACCGCCGGTAAATTCTGTGCGGTCTGCAAATTCAAACTGATCGGAAATACAATGGATAAACATCGTCCCCACGGGCTTCTCTTCAGACTCACTGCCGCCTGGGCAGGTTAATCCTGTAATGGCGACGTGAATAGATGCAGGCATGAGCGCCCTTAAACCTTTTGCCGCAGCTTCGGTAACTTCTGCCGATTCCGGACTGAACTGCTCCACGAGCTCATCATCTACCTTCAACAGATCTTCCTTTACACCGGCATCGTAACAGACTATTCCACCCTTTAAAATCTTCCCTGCTTCGTCCGTGAGCCCGAATTCGGCAGCCATACGGCCAACTGTTGCGCTTTCGGCGAAGGCAATATTAAGCTCCTGCGCAGCTAACAACTTTGCACATTCTTCAACTACTTTTGCTGGCATAAACGCTCCTTATATTTTCGTGGGGTCAAAAGCACCCTCAGAAGAGTTATTATTCATTGCATCCTGATCCTGATCGAACTCTTCACGCATTTCCTTGATGCTTTTATTGGAATCGATATTACCGGATCTTTTATCATCCCGGCCTTCCATCTGCTCATCATGATCATCCCCAGATTCCGCGAAACCGGGATCTACACTTGGGTTTTCAAAATCAGTGTCGTTGTTCAATTTTACAGACTCCTCATCCGGCGTACCGCCGTTCTGATTTTTTAAATTTTCGTTCTCCATGTCCATCTTATTTGTTTAACTTATAAACAGCAAAGCTGATACTTAGTTTGGGACCGTATTTAAAAACATATTCGCAGGTATTAATACTTTGGTACATAGATTGTTCTGAAACTGACACATCCTATAAATTAAAACCTATGAAAAATTTAGACATCAATTTACAGATCTGTGACCACAAGAATGCGCTTCAGGCGTTTGCCCTAAAATACACTCAAGATATTGATGATGCCAATGATTTGGTCCAGGATACATTGCTAAAAGCTTTCCGGTATTCAGGACTTTTTAAACAAGGAACTAATTTACGTGGATGGTTGTTTACCATCTTAAAGAACACCTACATCAACGAATACAGAAGGATCAAAAGAAAAGAAAACGTGATCGTCCAGACAGAGGAGATCAGTAATCAGAATCTCTCCAATAATGCTGAATCAAACACCTGCAACAGCAAGTTTGTAACAGACGACATCAACAAAATCCTCTCTAAACTACAACCAGAATACTACACCCCCTTCGTAAAATACTTTGAAGGCTACAAATACCAGGAAATCGCTGAAATGCTCGAAATTCCAATCGGTACAGTAAAAACCCGGATACACCTGGCTAGACAAATCCTGAAATCCAGATTGAAAGTTTACGCCGAAAACATGCATGAAATCGTTGATTAATCCAGCGTAAATGCCAGAGGGTCCCTCCATCATTATTCTTAAAGAAATTGTAGACGCACTGGAACTTAAAGGGCAGTATGTAAAAGGCGTAAGCGGCAATACTAAGATTGATAGCGAACGCATGTTAAACCAGCAGATTTTAGATTTTAAAAGCTGGGGTAAACAGTTTTTGATCTGCTTTGATGGTTTTAGCCTTCGTGTACACTTTCTACTCTTTGGCACTTATCTGATCAACGAGCGTAAAGATCGGGAACCAAGGCTGCGCCTGAACTTTGATCAGGATGAAATAAATCTCTATGGCTGTTCTGTTCAATACCTGGAAGGCGACGTCAACCTGCATTATGATTGGTCTGCGGATGTGATGTCGCCCTCCTGGAACGCTACCGCAGCCCTGCTGAAACTTCATGCCAAGCCTAAATTGATGGCATGCGATGCCTTGCTTGATCAGGATATTTTCGCTGGTGTGGGCAACATCATCAAGAATGAGGTATTGTTCCGCATTAAGGTCCATCCGGCAAGTGTGATTGGCGCTTTACCGGAAACAAAACTGAAAGCCTTGATCAAGGAAGCAAAAACTTATAGCTTCGAGTTTCTGGAATGGAAAAAGGAATATACACTGAAAGCACATTGGCTTGCACATACGAAAAAGATATGTCCACGATGCCAGATCCCCTTTCATAAAGCATATTTAGGCAAAACAAACCGCCGCTCCTACTTTTGCACGAATTGTCAAAAGCTATACCTCATATAACACTTGCTCATCGGTAAAATAGGTTTTCCTGGCGCCGTTTTTCTTAATTTCAATCTTGTGCCCTGTTGGGCTTTCTGGGTTTTTCGACTGGTGAATAACCATAAAATCGCGCAGTTCACCAGAAATGATGTCGGGCTGTTCTGCAAGTATTTTATGAATGGCTTGTTCTAGCACCTCCTTTATAGATGCTATCAATTTTCGGAGCGCTTTATCTGGCAATGCAGCGCTGACGGAGAAGGGCGATATCCGGGCATGCCAGAGAATTTCATCCGCATAGGCGTTTCCAATGCCCCGAATGGCATCCTGGTCTAACAGGACATTCTTGATGATCGCCTTTTTACCAGATAACAGCGTTTTTAAATAGGCAACATCAAGCCTATCTGATAGCGCATCGGGCACGTTTGATGGTTCAGGGTTTAAGGTCGGACGTGCTTGTTTCTGAAAATCGGACAATACCAGCTTTTCCTTACTATCCAGCAGGAGTTCGAAAACACTAAATTTCGGCTGCTCCTCTGCTTGCACAACATGTAATTCACCGTGCAACATGAGGTGTAAACCCAAAAGTACATCGTTCGAAAACCTAAGGCGCAACTGCTTACCTTCCCGGAACACGGCCTTGATATGCTGTCCTTTCAGCACCTGCTCCAATTCGGCAGCTGTTACATTCGACTTCTTAGAAGTTAAAATTACGCCGCTAACCTTTTTCCCAGCAAGGCGCCGTTGAAGGTTTTGGCTAAAAGCCTGCAGGTCCGGTAGCTCTGGCATATGATATTGTTTTGATGATGAATTTGAATAATTAGAATAACTTAGCTCCAAATTACAAGAATCCGATGAAGAAAATAGTACCGGTAAAATCTAAAAGTGATTTGACATCCTTTATAGATTTTCCTCATGATCTATATGCACATGATCCAAACTATGTACCTGAATTGTTTATCGCACAGCGGGATCTGCTAACAACCCACCCTTTCCATAAACATTCTTCGCTACAATGTTTCCTGCTGTTCGACGGAAACAAGATTATCGGCCGCATCGCTGCTATCCATAACACTGCTCACAATGAATTTAACGGAACCAACGACGGATTTTTTGGTTTCTTCGATTGTATAAATGATCAGGAGACAGCCAATCTACTATTAGATCAGGCGAAAAGCTGGTTGCTGGAAAAAGGACTCTCGACAATCGTGGGTCCGGTAAATTTCTCGACCAATGAGTCCTGCGGGTTATTAATTGAAGGCTTTGACTCTCCTCCTGTGGTCATGATGCCATATAATGCCCCGTATTATGCCACCTTATTGGAGAACTGGCAGTTGGCAAAAAAGGTGGATCTGCTTGCCTGGAAATGGAACGGCGAAAACTATGACGACCGTTCTGTTAAGTTGATGGACAGACTTGAAGAACGGCTTCAGCGCAATGACATTGTGATCCGCAAAATCAACATGAAGAAGTTCAAAGAGGAAGCAGAAGCGCTACGTGAGGTTTATAACAAGGCCTGGGACAAAAACCTTGGCTTTGTGCCGCTAAATGATGAGGAATACGATTATCAGGCTAAAGATCTGAAGATGATCCTTGACCCGGATTTCTGTTTCATTGCGGAGCAACATGGCAAGGTAATCGGTTTTGGCGCAGCCATCCCGGATCTAAATGAAATCTTGATAAAAATTAAGAGAGGTCGCCTGCTGCCCACCGGTATCTTCAAACTACTATTGGGCAAAAAGAAGATTAAAGGCATCCGCATTTTGCTGTTGGGCGTGGTTGATGGCTACCGCAAAATGGGTATCGAAGCTTGTATCTATGGTTCTATCATCAAATCGTACCGTAAGAAAGGTCTGGAATATGCAGAGGCAGGCTGGACACTAGAACACAATGATCTGGTAAATAACGCCATTATCGCAATTAAGGGTACACCGTACAAACGTTACCGCATCTACGAGAAATCCATTCCGTAAAGCTTACTGCTGTAAATACGAAGAGGGCCAATTGCTTAAGCAATTGGCCCTCTTTTTTTCTGTTCCCTGCTGCGACCACAGTGCAGATGTCTCAGGTCCCGCGGTGGATCAAACGCAGATGAGCCACACATCAAACCCAGATCAACCGCACATCAACCGCACACGGTAGGTGTGTTCGTTCTGCGTTTCATCTGGATCTTAACTGAAGCTGATCACCGTACGTATTGGATCCACTTACAGGCTTTCCTAACTTTTTACGTTACTTTCTTCGTCAGATTGTCTCGGTGCAATTCCAGCCTCTGGATCAAGTGTGAAAGAAGGCTCAGCAGAATCCATAGCTTGTTCCAGGAGTTCAGATTCTGGCATCTGGATGCCGTCGTTATCTTCATCATCTTCCTTAAGCTGGTTTAAGACGAACTCGTCACTTAAACCATTGGAATGTACGTCCTGCTGACTTGATTGTTCATCAAAGTCCTGTCCCATGCTGTCGTCTAGTGGTAATTTATTTTCTGGAGTATCCATGGCTTTTCAATTTTAGTTTCTCTTGTATAACAACCCGGTTCTAGGGTTGTTTGGATAGTCTGGAAACTTAGTCGGGAGATTAGAAATACCGTTCGAAGCTCAAGCCATAACTAAGCAACAGGTTTTCACGATTGTTGCGGTTCACACGGTTGTAATCTACCTGCGCATTTAAATTTAGCCACTTGTTAAATTTCAAACCAAGGCGGTTCGTGGTTTTGATGTTAAAGTCATTCTTATTGGAAAGGGAATTCTGAATAAAGTTAGAGCCGTTAAAAACGATCTTTCCTTTGATCACAAAGTTGTAGTTGAAACGAAATGAGTTGCGTAGTGTTTCATATTTATCTGCAGTGCCATCTTCCAAAACAAGGTCGCTATGATCAACCAGAACACCATCACTCAGGTTCAGGTAGGCATTCTCTTTGTCAATAATACTATAGGCGATCCCCACACCGGAAAGCCATTGTTGATTGATCTTAAGCGAAAAGCTCTTATTGAAATTCGCTAGTCCCCAGTAGTTAAAGTGCGAGAAGGTCTTGTAAAGGTTTATGTCAAATGCAGAGGATATATCATCATTGGTAAGCTGTCCGTTCTGCTTACCAAACACGTAAGCATTGTTAAAATTCATAGACACACTCTTTTTCTTCATACCAAGTTTAACGGCATTGTTGAGCAGATGTGCCGTTCCATCATCCGTTTTATTGATCGATCCGGTAAAAGCATAGCCAAAAAAGTAATGTGTGCTATCTGAATATTGCGCAAAGGCGTTTATACTGAGGAATAGAGAAAAACACAAGATTAGTAGGCTTCGGGTCATAGTTGTTCGTAAAATCTAAAAACAAGTCCTCCTGCAAAAGGTTTTCAAACGAATGCCTCATTGGCTGGCTAAGCTTATTTTGCTAACTTTGTTAGAACCAAATTAGATAAACAAGTATGGGAACGATCGTGATCTTTTATTTTAGAATATGAATGTTTAAGATCATGATCGTATCATCAGGAAAATGAAATATGAACAAGATGAAAGAAGTTGTTATCGTATCTGCAGTTAGAACACCAATAGGCGCTTTTGGTGGTAGCTTAGCAGGATTCTCCGCCACTCAGCTGGGTGGTTTCGCCATAAAGGGAGCCATTGAACGTGCCGGCATCAAGCCGGAAGACGTTCAGGAGGTGTATATGGGAAATGTGTTGTCCGCAAATCTTGGACAAGCTCCGGCAACGCAAGCCGCTAAAAATGCGGGTTTACATGATCTGCCAGCCACGACCGTCAATAAAGTTTGTGCTTCTGGAACAAAGGCAATTATGCTTGCTGCACAAAGTATTGCTTTAGGTGAACAGGACATAATTGTTGCCGGTGGTATGGAAAGCATGAGTAATGTACCGTTCTATTTGGATAAAGCCCGGACGGGGTACCGCCTGGGTCATGGTACCTTAACCGATGGGTTGGTAAAAGATGGACTTTGGGATGTTTATAACGATTATCATATGGGTTCGGCGGCAGAACTTTGCGCCAGCACTTGTGAAATTACCAGGGAACAACAGGACGCCTATGCCATAGCTTCGTATCAGCGTGCGCAGGCAGCAAATGAATCCGGCAAGTTCAAAACCGAGATTGTTGCTCTTGAAAGCAAAGATCGCAAAGGCAACATTAGCGTAATAGATCAGGACGAAGAACCATCAACGGTGAAGTTTGATAAAATCCCAGGTTTGAAGCCGGTATTTGCAAAAGAAGGTACCGTAACTGCAGCGAACGCTTCGACCTTAAATGATGGTGCCGCGGCCCTGGTGTTGATGAGCATGGAAAAGGCCCTGGAGCTTGGACTTAAGCCGTTGGCGAAAATCATCAGCTATGCTGATGCACAACAGGCTCCGGAATGGTTCACCACTGCCCCTTCTAAAGCGATCCCGCTGGCACTGAAAAGAGGAAACATCGACATCAAGGATGTTGATTATTTCGAGATCAACGAGGCTTTCTCCGTTGTGGCAATTGCTAACAATCAGGCCTTGGAACTCGATGGTGGGAAGGTAAACATCAATGGCGGTGCAGTGGCATTAGGGCACCCGCTTGGCGCGTCCGGCGCCCGTATTGTGGTTACTTTGGTTAATGTACTTCATCAGAATGATGGTAAAATCGGCGTTGCGGGTATCTGTAATGGTGGTGGTGGTGCAAGTGCAATTGTTATCGAGAAACTAAATTAAAATCTAATGCGAAAGGCTTTAATAGCTTTTATCATAACGGGTTATCTTTGCTGCGCTGGGTTTCAAAGCCGGGCGCAGCAAAATACACCCCATACGTTATCTCAACTTCAGGATAGCTTAAGCAGGATCAGCGAAGACATTACAAACGCGACAGAAAACACTGCGCGGTTTGAGCAAAATGCCAGGTTCATAAAAACACTTGTACAAGCCCTCAGGCTGCCAGGTTCGTTCGACTTCCCATTCGATTCTTTGCGCATGATTTCTGCGTTGAAGTCCCCGGACGGCGCTTTTAAACTTTACACCTGGTTTGTACCGACCAATGAGGGCGACTTCAGGTATTTCGGTACCATTCAGATGCCATCAAAGAATGGACTACAGCTATTTCCCTTAATAGACCAAACGGAGAATTTTCCGGATAGCAATGCTGTAGCTGAGCCGAAGACATGGTTCGGCAGTCGATATTATGAGATTGTGCCTGTGCAAAATGGAAAAGAAACCTATTATGCCCTACTCGGCTGGAAGGGCAACAGCCCAAAAACAACCAGCAAAGTGATTGAGATCTTATCTTTTAAAAATGGCACACCAGTATTTGGCAAAACTGTGTTCGAGCAGGCGGGAAAGCTTAGTGCCAGGAACCGCTTGATTTTCACCTACAACAAGATGAACTCCATGACACTTAGGTTCGATAAGAAAGTGAATATGATCGTTCTTGATCATCTGGCGCCTTATGATCCGGCAATGGAAGGGAATTTTGAATACTACGCGTCAGACTCTAGCTTTGATGGTTATGCAATCAGTAAGGGCCGCCTGAAACTGCTGGAAAACATCGAGCTGAACAATGATCCCGATGATCAGGATGCCTTGTATATCGATCCTTCCCGCAAGGATATTCCAGCCAAAAAGAAGTTCTAAATAGCCCCTTGCAGCACATACAGCCACGTTGGGCCAACGATTTAATATTTGCGACTTTGACAATGTCTGATTAACTTGCCCAACTTTGATAATTTAGTTTTCTACTTCTAACATATTATTTACTTATAAACACACAATGGAAGAAATTCTACAACCTGAACACCACACAGGCACCAAAAAGGGACACCCGAAGGGCTTGTATGTGCTATTTACGACAGAGATGTGGGAGCGTTTCAATTTCTATGGAATGCGTGCCCTACTTACACTGTTCTTGGTTAACGCACTCGCGTTTTCAGATAAAGACTCCTCAATTATTTACGGTGGTTTCTTAGGCCTCTGTTATCTGACGCCAATGTTGGGCGGATTTGTAGCAGACAGGTTCCTCGGTAACCGGAATTGTATTATGCTGGGTGGTCTGGTAATGGGTATCGGACAGTTGTTGCTTTTCATGAGCGGATCGACTTACGACACCAATCTTGAACTTGCCAAAACCATGATGTGGATCGCACTGGGTACGATCATTCTAGGTAATGGTTTCTTCAAACCGAATATCTCCTCTATGGTGGGGCAATTATACCATAAAGGCGATAACAGGTTGGACTCCGCCTTTACGATCTTTTATATGGGTATCAACGTTGGTGCCTTTCTGGGCATGTCAATTTGCCCGTTCTTAGGCGACGTTAAAGTTGGTGAGGTCCGTGTGGTAGAAGCTTTTAGGTGGGGATTCCTTGCTGCAGGTCTGGCCATGTTCCTGGGAACACTGTTGTTCTTCATGCTTAAAAACAAGTATGTCGTAGACCCTAACGGTAAGCCTGTAGGTGCTAAACCAGATTTCAGCAAGAATGCTGCAGGTGAAGAGGTTGAAAAAGCGAATTTCACTAAACCAGCGATGCTGGGCTGTGGCATTTTGATGGTGGTACTTTATTTTTCTTTCCACTATTTATCGATTGACCCTAACCCTATAAAAAGCTGGGTATACCCATTCATCTATGCTGCTGCAATCAGTCTTGCCGTATTGATTCTTACTGATAAGTCTATAACGAAGGTAGAACGCGACAGGATTATTGTAATGTACATCATCGCCTTCTTTGTGATCTTCTTCTGGTCCGCCTTTGAGCAAGCGGGATCTTCGCTAACCTTCGTGGCGGATAAGCAGACCGATCTAAACTTCCTCGGCTTCCAACTACCTCCAAGTTTTGTACAGAACGCAAACTCGATCTTTATCGTTGTTTTCGCACTTCCTTTCAGCTGGTTATGGCTTAAACTTCAGGCCAGGAACCTGGAGCCAATTTCCCCGGTAAAACAAGCGATCGGTTTATTCCTTCTAGCCGTTGGTTATTACATCATTGCGGTGCAGATCGCAAAAATTGGTGACACTGGTAAACTTGCCGTACACTGGTTATTTATCATGTACCTTTTCCATACCCTTGGGGAATTATGCCTTTCTCCTATCGGCTTATCACTGGTGGCGAAACTGGCACCAAAACGTTTCTCCTCATTGTTAATGGGTGTATGGTTTATTGGTAATGCAGCAGGTTATGCACTTGCAGGTACTTTGGGTGCATTGATTCCACCAACAGGTGACAAATACGAATTTGCCGCTTCAAAAGGTATTGACCTGAAAGGAATTCTGGATGGTAACGTAACCGCCACCGCCGAACAAATTGCGATCATGACCAATGAGAAGATCGACCTGGTATATCCTACTTTTGTTGGATTTACCATCCACAACCTATATGAGTTCTTTATGGTGTTTGTTACCCTATCGGGCGTTGCAGCATTGGTATTGTTCCTGATTTCAGGTTTCCTTAAAAAAATGATGCATGGCGTGAGATAATATGGCTCGCCTTTAAATACAAACCCGTAGTAAGTTTTTACTACGGGTTTTTTAATTTTTAATCAATAGTTTTGCAGGACACATTTAAACCACCAATACCCCGCGTGAGAGACAGCTTAGTAATTATTCCTACTTATAATGAAAAAGAGAATATTGAGAAAATTATAAGGAAGGTAATTGAACTGAATTCCGGATTTGAAATTCTAATTATTGATGATGGCTCACCGGATGGCACTGCGGCGATTGTACAAAGCCTTCAAGCGGAGTTCCCCGGCTTACTGCACTTAGAGCAGCGAATTGGTAAGTTGGGTCTTGGTACCGCCTATATTCACGGATTTAAATGGGCATTGAGCCGGAAATACGAGTACATCTTTGAAATGGACGCAGACTTCTCCCACAATCCACTTGATTTGATTCGCCTTAAAGAAGCCTGCGTAAATGGTGCCGATGTTGCAATTGGCTCCCGTTATGTGAAAGGTGTCAATGTAGTGAACTGGCCGATGAGCCGGGTGCTGATGTCCTATTTCGCCTCCATGTATGTAAGACTGATTACCAGGATTGACATCCAGGATGCAACTGCAGGATTTAAATGCTACCGCAGAGTTGTTTTGGAAACCATCCCAATGGACAAGATCAAGTTTGTGGGTTATGCATTTCAGATTGAAATGAAGTTCACCGCCATTCAGTATGGCTTTAAAGTGGTTGAGGTGCCTATTATTTTTACCGACCGTACCGAAGGTGTATCCAAAATGAGCACCAGGATTTTCAGGGAGGCGTTCTTAGGGGTAATACAAATGAGAGTTAACAGCTGGTTCAGGAATTATAAGCGTTAAAATTTAGCCTCTACACCCAAACCAAACAAAGCGAAATCATACTTCACCGGATCCTCAGGATCAAACTCCCGTAATTTGGCCGTAAGTTCTACCGCGGTTAACCAATCCGTCTGTTTTCGAGATATCAGCCCCAAAATTCTGGCTACCCGGTCAACATGTACATCACAGGGACATACTAGCGCAGCGGGCTTTATTTTACGCCAGAGGCCAAAGTCTACGCCACAGTTGTCACGCCTAACCATCCAGCGAAGAAACATGTTCAGCCGCTTACAGGTAGATTTCTGCATTGGCGAAGAAATGTGTTTCCTGGTACGATGCGGGAAGTCCGGCAAACTGAAGAAATAGGAACGGAAATGGTTCAACACCTGTTCCCCATCGAAAGAGCCGCTTCTGGCTTTTGGATCTGGTAAAAAGGCATCTTCGAGGGAGTCGGATTGACGGTAATGAAACTTAAAGAATTCGACGAAATAAAGCAGGTCGGTATCGTTGAAGGTACGGTGTTTAAATCCGAGCAAACGCTTAAGGTCGGCATCTTCATGCTGAAGCATAAATTGATATGGCGCGTTATCCATTCTGTTAAACAGCTCATTACATTTATTGATGATCGTTTTGCGCTGACCCCAAGCCAAAATTGCCGCAAAAAATGCGGCAATTTCGATGTCTTGCTTAACATGGTATTGATGTGGGATGCAAATCGGGTCATTGGCGATAAAGCCAGGCTGATTGTACTCCCGCACCTTTAGATCCAAAAAGGATTGTAATTCTAAAAACTCCAAAGTATTTAGCTAAGTGCCTGATCAAGGTCAGCAAGCAAATCTTCGATATCTTCTACACCTACACTTAAGCGTAAAAGGTTATCCGTAACACCAACTTTCTCCCTTTCTTCCTTTGGTATAGAACCGTGGGTCATGCTGGTAGGGTGATTCACCAGTGACTCCACGCCGCCGAGTGATTCTGCCAATGCAAAGACTTTAAACCTGGACGCGATACGGAACGTTTCCTGGAGGTCGGCATCTTTGATGGTAATGGAAACCATACCGCCGAAATCACGCATTTGTTTCTTTGCGACATCATGGTTAGGATGATCTTCAAAACCCGGCCAGTAGATCTTGTCGATCTTAGGATGGTTTTTCAGGTAAGCCGCTATACGGGCGCCATTTTCGCAATGCGCCTTCATGCGAAGGTGTAAGGTTTTAATACCACGAAGTACCAAAAAGGCGTCCTGTGGACCTGGTGTAGCACCGCAGGCATTGTAAATGAACCAGAGATTTTTGTAAAGCTCATCATCATTCACCAGCAATGCGCCCATCACTACATCGGAGTGACCGCCGATATACTTCGTTACAGAGTGCATAACGATGTCAGCACCCAGATCCATTGGATTCTGCAAGTAAGGCGAAGCAAATGTATTGTCTACCGTTAAGAGGATATTGTTTGCCTTGGTGATGTTTGCAATACCTTCGATGTCAACAATCTGCATCGTCGGGTTGGTCGGTGTTTCAATCCAAACCAGCTTTGTCTTGTCGTTTATGTAAGGCTGGATATTTTCAGGCTTGGAAAGATCAAGGAAATGAAACTTAATACCATACTTCATATAGATCTTGGTGAAAATCCGGTATGAACCACCATACAGGTCATTACCGGTAATTACTTCATCGCCTGGCTGGAGCAATTTCATCACAGCGTCTGTGGCACCCATGCCGCTGGAGAAAGCAAGTCCGTATTTGGCGTTTTCAAGTGCAGCAAGGCAGGCCTCTAGCGCCTGGCGTGTTGGATTGGTCCCTCTGGAGTATTCAAACCCTTTATGGTCTCCAGGTGCTCGCTGTGCGTAGGTAGATGTTTGATAAATTGGTGTCATCACCGCACCGGTTGTTGGATCAGGTTCCTGACCAGCATGAATGGCTTTAGTGGCAAATTTCATATTTTCTTTCATCACATGATTTAATTTATAGATGCAAGTATTGTTCTAGTATGCTCTTGCAAACAGCACACGCTGGCTAGAAGTTTTGCCGGAATAGATGCAAACGCCTTCTTCCTGCTTGTTATTTAACGGGATACATCTGATTGTAGCCTTAGTTTCTTCTTTTATTTTTTGTTCCGTCTCCGGCGTTCCATCCCAGTGCGCTGCAATAAACCCTGCTTTGCCATCTAGTAATTCCTTAAATTCTTCATAAGAATTTGCTTCTGTGATGTGTTCGTTACGGAAGGTTTCGGCTTTGTTATAGATATTCACTTGAATTTCGTTAAGGAGTTGTGCGATGTAGATCTCCAACCCTTCCTGCGTTACCGTTTGTTTTTCTCTGGTATCCCGTCTCGCAATTTCTACCGTTTGGTTTTCCATATCACGAGCACCAATAGCTACACGAACTGGCACACCTTTTAACTCATATTCAGCGAACTTGAAGCCTGGTCGTTGCGTATCGCGGTCATCGTACTTAACAGAAATACCCATTGCTTTTAGCTTTGGCATCAGCTTATCCACGAAGTTGGAAATGTTTTTAAGATCTTCATCACTCTTGTAGATAGGAACGATAACCACCTGAATAGGTGCAAGTTTTGGTGGAAGCACCAAACCAGCATCATCGCTGTGTGCCATGATCAATGCCCCAATTAAGCGCGTTGACACCCCCCAGGAAGAAGCCCATACATGATCGATCTTTCCTTCTTTATTGGTGAATTTAACGTCGAATGCTTTAGCGAAATTCTGTCCAAGGAAGTGTGATGTTCCAGCCTGCAATGCTTTACCATCCTGCATCAATGCTTCAATGCAATAAGTGTCTAATGCCCCTGCGAAACGTTCGTTTGCTGTCTTTTTACCACGTACAACCGGAAGTGCCATCCAGTTTTCGGCGAAGTCAGCATAGACATCCAACATACGCTCGGTTTCTTCTACAGCCTCCTGAGAAGTTGCATGTGCCGTATGGCCTTCCTGCCACAGGAATTCGGTTGTTCTAAGGAACAGGCGCGTTCTCATCTCCCATCGAACGACGTTGGCCCACTGGTTAACCAATAGTGGCAAGTCGCGGTAGGATTGGATCCAACCTTTGAAGGTGTTCCATATAATGGTTTCAGAGGTCGGCCGAACGATTAATTCTTCTTCCAGTTTGGCAGTTTCATCTACGACAATATTGCCTTTTCCGTCATTCTTGAGACGATAATGTGTCACAACAGCACATTCGGTCGCAAAGCCTTCAACGTGAGCAGCTTCTTTGGAGAAAAATGACTTAGGAATGAATAATGGAAAATAAGCGTTGCTGTGTCCAGTATCTTTGAATTTTTGGTCTAAAACCGCCTGCATTTTCTCCCAAATGGAATAGCCATAGGGTTTTATAACCATACAGCCTTTGACAGATGAATGCTCAGCCAGATCAGCTTTTATAACAATGTCGTTATACCACTGAGAATAATCTTCATTTTTGCTTGTAATACCTTTGCTCATAGCTGCTTGGAACGTTTTTTGTGTTTGATGACTTGTAATAATAGCTACAAATCTATAAATTTATAGCTATTAACGATTCAATATTCAACACACACAAACAATCAGATATATGAAACCAATCTATTTATTCAGCGGTCTGCTCGCGTGGACTTCCTTGGTTGTCACATCCTGTTCGACTCCCAAGATGGCGCAGAGCGTAGACATTCAGGATGATGTTTACAATTCGACCACCACTGCGGTAGCCTATGAACGGCCTGCGCCCTCTGCAGCTGCAAGGTATCAGGATTCGATTTCTACCAACGAATATGGCAGCAGTGACCCGAACTATGATATGGATTACTATTCCCGTATAAACAGGTTTTACTATGGCGGTCCTTTCCGCTCGTATTATGACCCATACTTCGATCCATATTTTGACGGCTTTTACGGCGCCGGTCTTTATTCACCATTTTATTCTGGGTTTTCTTTCGGCCTTGGCCTAAACTATGGCTGGGGTAATTACTGGGGTCCATATTCCTATGGCGGCTTGTATTCACCTTTCTGGGGATATCGTGTATGGCCATATGGCGGTTACATGGGCGGCGGCTATTATGGAGGCGGATTCTTAGGCGGTGGTTACTATGGCGGTGGATACCTTGTTGGCAATGGTAATGTGACCAGAGGTGGCCGACCAAGCAGAGGTCGTGAAAACGGCATTGACTATAACAACGGCTCGACCAGGATAAACAATGGTATGGGTTCCAGAGGCACCAGAAGTTCAGGTGGTGGTGTGGTTCTTGGCGGAAGAAGTGACCGTCCGGCAACCTACAACCCGAACCGTGGCGCTACTTTGAGCACTAGACCAGGCGGATCAGGTGCTGCAGTGGGTAGACCAGCAAGAACAACCAGTGGCAGAGAAGGTAATCAAAGACCTACCAGAACAGAGAGTTATACCCCGGATAGATCCAGCAGACCAACCTACACCCCAGCACCAAGCAGCGGCGGCTCAAGATCAAGCGGTAGCATGGGCGGCGGTGGCGGCGGTGCCAGCAGACCAACAAGAGGTGGAGGACGAGGCTAATTAACGTAAACTCATAAATGAAGAAATTTTTATCGACGCTGATACTAGCTACAGTAGCTGGCACAGGAACATTATATGCACAATACGCCGAGGATGCCTTGAGATTTTCTCAGGGCAACTATGGCAGCTCATCAAGATTTAAAGGTTTAGGCGGTGCTCAGATTGGATTAGGAGGAGACATGAGTTCTCTTGGGGGTAACCCGGCAGGATTAGGTATGTTTACCAGATCTGAATTCAGCATCACACCGGAATTTAATAACACGGGCGCTAAATCGAATTATCTTGGTCAAACTACAAACGAATCAAAAAGTCAGCTGAACCTTAATCAGGCTGGTGCAGTATTCTTTAGCCCGATCCGGAAACGTCAGGGTGCGGCACTCGACAAAGGTGCATTGAGTATTGTCTGGGGTATTGGTTACAACAGAAACAATGACTTCAGTTCAAACTATAGGTATGAGGGTCAGAATAACAACAACTCTATCGCTGATTATTATTCAGAGTTGGCGAATGGTGCTGGCGTTGTTCAGGAAGATTTCCAATCGGGTTCATTGGAAGCTATGGCTTACGATAACTACCTGATCGATGCCATTGCTGGTAATGCGACACAATATCAGCCGGCAACCAGTCAGGAGAACTTTCAGCGGAATTATGACAATAGAACAGGTTCTACCTCGGAGTTGAATATCGCTGCAGGTTTAAACATCTCCAATCAGCTTTACTTAGGTGCTTCGATCGGGCTGGTTAATGTGCGTTATGACAGGAACTTCGAATACCTGGAATCAGGACAGAACATATCGACTGACCCGGAAAATGAAGAAGTTGGAAGAGATTATCTTTTATCTTACAGAATAAATCAGGTTACTGATGGATCTGGGGTAAACGGCCGTTTGGGCTTAATTTTCAAGCCTACAAATCAATTGAGGATCGGTGCCACTTTCCAGACGCCAACCTGGTTGCATATTCAGGATAACTTCTCTGAAGTGCTCAACACAGATTATACTGGCAATGGAACATCAACTCGTTACACCAATAATCCGACAAACTATCCTGCGGAATTTAACCTGAGGACGCCTTACAAAGGTTCATTGGGTGCAAGTTTAGTTCTGGGCAATAACGCTTTGATCTCGGCAGACATCGATTACGTTGATTATGCCAGCATGAAGTTTAGTAACTCAGACAACTATGCGAGCAATATGATGATTGCAGATAACAACGCTGAGGTTCAATCTACTTATACTAATGCAATTAACTATCGTGTAGGTGGAGAGTATAAGTTAGGTCAACTTGCTTTGAGAGCTGGTTTCGGTTTAAACGGATCTCCATATAAGAATGATGACGACAACTTTTATGACACCAAATTCTATAGCGGAGGTTTAGGTTACCGTTATCATAACTATTATTTCGACGTGGCTTACCAACGTGTAGAGACCAACAATATATTTAGTCCTTACACACTTGCGGATGATAACCCAGTTGGTCCAGCACCAACCGCAGACGTAAAGCTTGCGAAGAATAATGTATTTTTGACCTTTGGAGTTCGGTTTTAGACTTACGAATGTGATTTATACAAAAAAGGTCCTGTGCAAATGCACAGGACCTTTTTTGTAAATGGCTTATTGAACTTAAAAGTCTTTTGAGCTCTATTTGTTAAACTGCAGTGTACGCAATATCCTGCTTGTGTTTTCCTCAACTGCAGGATCTTTAATAAGTTCCGGTGCATGGTGTGGCTTTTTTCGGGCATCAATAATAACGGGCCCCTCGCAACCCCAATGCTTATGATTGGTGCTGCTCCGGATACCATATATATCAGCTGCCGGATTACTCCGGGTAAAGGTAACCCATACCAGGTTGTTGATGTTCATCGCTGTGAAGGCACTGTCATCGCAAAGCACAATCATGGCGGTACCGCTAAGATCCAGCCCTTTGACCGCTCCGTCCAGCAGCTGTATATCGCGCTCCGCCTGTTCAGCTGTACTGAATGCATCCATCTCTAAGGTGATTACCCCAGGCATAGCGATGCGTGGGTTTTTATAGGTAACTGGCAGGCTGAGTCCTGACGGTAACTGATTGGATAATGTTCTTTTTACCGCGCCAGCCGCTGCAAACACGACTTTAGATCCTGAATTCAATCCGGTTCCTGTATAATCAAGCGTATCAATTGTGGTCTGGGTATGGAAGTGCAGATCACGTGTGAAATCTATTCTTGAGAGTACATGCATCAGGAAATGCTGAAGATCGTGTGTGGTCAACTTTTCATCATCTTCCCTGGCTGCGATGAATAGGTATTTAGCCAGGCTAAGTTGGTTTTTACCGAGGATGTGGTTTGAAATCGTAAGGATTTCTTGTGGTCTTCGCTCCTTCAAGTATGGTGTATATCGTTCACTTCCGATGGCAAAAAGTAGCGGGTGTACACCTGCTGCGTCAACGGCATTCACCTCTTTCAGGCCATGGATCTCTTTCGGCAGTGCGGATCCTGTGATTTCATGTATGAGCGCCCCGAAACTGGTATCTTCCTGGGGTGGTCGCCCAACGACAGTGAAAGACCAGATCGCGTTTTCACGATGGTAAACATTATGTACCTTCATTACTGGGAAAGGATGTGTGAGGCTGTAGTATCCCAGGTGGTCACCGAAGGGTCCTTCCGGCTTGTTATCGTTGGGGTAAACTGTTCCAGTGATAACAAAATCTGCATCGGCAGAGATGCAGAAACCTTCTTCATCATAGAAATACCGGAAACGCCTGTTTCCTAATGCACCTGCAAATGTCATCTCAGAGAGACCTTCTGGCAGGGGCATAACAGCGGCTAAAGGATGTGAAGGTGGTCCTCCGACAAAAATACTGACCTTCAATGGCTTTCCGGCGGCATTTGCCTTGGATTGGTGCACGCCTATACCCCTGTGGATCTGGTAGTGCAATCCGATTTCCTCATCCGGCAGGTATTTATTACCAGCAAGTTGAATGCGATACATACCGAGATTAGCATTGAGGATACCCGGTCTTTCAATATCTTCAGTGTAGACCTGAGGCATGGTAATGAAGGGACCGCCATCCATGGGCCAATTGACGATCTGCGGTAGGGCCGAGATGGTTGTTTTTTTAAAGGTAGACTTAAACAAGCTTTGTTTCATCGGCAATGCAGATAAGGCCGTAAGCCCCGCCCCTGCCGTTTTAATTGGGTTCTTGACAGCTTTAATTGGGTCCGTTCGCAAGGCTACCAATTGCTCCACATTCTTGAGACTGTCACGGAACATGAACTTGGATCGCTCCAGGGTACCAAAAAGGTTGGAAACCGCAGGAAACTTGGATCCCTTTATATTTTCAAACAAGATTGCCGGGCCTTGTTCCTCATATACCCGTAAATGTATATAGGCCATTTCAAGGTAAGGGTCAACCTGTTCCTTGATACGAATCAAATGACCGTGCTTTTCTAAATCTTCAACGCATGCTGCTAAACTCGAATATCCCATCAGATCAAAGGTATAAACTAATATTTAGAAAAATCCTTAACAAAAAAAAGCCACGCTTGGGGGCGTGGCTTTTTTTTGTTAAGGTGTTATTATTTTTTGTTTGCAAAGGATCTAAGCATCCAGGTGTTTTTCTCTTTGAACTGCATGAAGCGGTTGACCATATCATTTGTGCCTTCATCTCCGGCTTGTTCCGTTTCCTCCAGAAGTTCACGTTCCATCTCGATCAGCTGTGCCATATCATCTAAAATTGCGTCGATCATAGCCATATCCTGCATGCCGATGGTGTCAATTTCTTTAATGCGGGATTCATTAATGTAATCAGCAAAACGACTGTGTGGTGGCTTACCCAAGGTTAATACACGTTCCGCAATTTCATCTATAGTCGTCTGAGCTTCGGTATATAACTCTTCAAATTTGACATGTAAAGTAAAAAAGTTCTGACCTTTGATATTCCAATGACATCCACGTAATTTCTGGTAATGTATGTGATAGTTAGCTAGATAGTCATTTAAAAGATCAACAACTGGCTTAACTTCTTGCTCGTCTAAGCTTATTTCTTTTGCGTCCATGGTTTATTATTTTTTAATTTGTAATATTATTGAAACAGGTAATTATAACAAAGCTCCATTCAAATGGTTTCCATCAGAGGCAATTTGATACAATAGAGCGGTAATTTCCTCGTTTACTATTCGGAATAAGGATCAACTAAGATTTTCTCATTCGATTAACTTATAAAAATATTAATGTATAAATATATTACTGTTCTATTGGCTGCTAATTTAATGTTTCTGGCCAATATAAAAGCTAATGCTATTATTGACTCTATTGGTGTAGAAAATCTGAATGGCAGCAAGGTGATCATCCACCAGATCGTAAAAAATGACACCTACTACTCTATTGGAAGAAGATACAATGTATCGCCAAAAGAGATCATGACCTTTAATGAGAACAAGTACCTTCAGGTAGGTGTTTTAATAAAGGTTCCGACCAAAATCCCCTTCGAAAACCAATCTACATCAGGAAGTGCAATCAACAAGGGTACGGGTGCTGCTAATACAACTGAACCTGCTTTCATCGAGTATGAAGTTAAGCCTAAAGACAACCTAAACAACATTGCACGTACACATGGTACAACGGTGAATGAACTTAAGCGAATCAACGAGCTAAGGACCATTAACCTAAGAATTGGTCAGGTGCTTAAAGTCCCATCAACAGGCGTCAACACACAACCTGAGTCTTCAACTACCACGGCAGTTTCAACACCTCCAGCTACAAGCAGCTATCCGGGTAAGCCAATGGAACAACCGAAGCCAATTCTTCCTCCAGGATCAAACAACGCTGCCAAACCTGCACCGAGGTCTGTGGATAGTACAACGCAAAAACCTGGGGCTGACGAAAAATTCATCGAACATACAGTAGCGTCTAATGAGACAATGTATTCCATTGCTACGACCTACCACATGACCGTTGATCAGCTGAAAGCGAAAAATAATTTACCAAATAGCTCTTTACGTGTTGGGCAGAAACTATTAATCAGCGGACAGTATCCGCCGAAAAATCAACCTGTAGCTGATAGCCTTGATGATGCAACAATCAAAGATCCCTCTTTGAGAGGTGATGCTAGCAGGTATGGTCTAAACCAAGTTGATGAAAAAGGTACTGCCATCTGGATCACGGATCAAGATCTGGATCCTGTCAAAATGCTTGTGCTACATCGTACTGCTCCAGTGGGCACCATCGTTAAAATTACTAATCCGATGACAAACAGATCGGCTTTTGCGAAAGTTGTCGGAAAATATACCGAAAATGAGTCTACAAGAGATGTAATCCTCGTGATGACCAAAGCGGTTGCAGATTCTATAGGTGCAATTGACAAGAGATTTTTTTGCAACATAACGTACAGCGGACAAGATAATGAGCAGTAAGAAGCCTTTTATTATAGGCGTAGCAGGTGGTAGTGGTTCAGGTAAAACGTTCTTTCTAAAATGTTTTTTACACCATTTTAAACCGGAGGAGGTTAGTTTAATATCACAAGATGATTATTACCGACCTAAAGCAGAACAGAAGATCGATGAAAATGGCTGGATAAACTTTGACTTACCCGAAGGGATAGATGATCAGCGTTTACTGCATGATCTAAAAAAACTTATTGCCGGGGAATCGATCGAGAAAAAAGAATATACGTTCAATGTTAATGAGGAAAATGCCAAACTTTTGAATATTGCCTCAGCGCCGATCATTATTGTTGAAGGTTTGTTTGTGTTTCACTTCAGGGAAATTGCAGAATTGTTTGACATGAAGATCTTTATGGATGCCGATGAAGAGGTGACATTAAACCGGCGGATTTCGAGAGATGAAATTGAGCGTGGGTACACACGAGATATGGTGATGTACCAATGGGTTAATCATGTTCTACCTGCTTATAAACAGTTTTTGCTGCCTTATAAAAACAGCTGCCACAAGATTATCATGAATAATAAGCATGTGGCAGATGATATCATAACCGCTTCTCAACAGATTTCTGATGAGTTAAAGCATCTTCTTGAAGTCCGGGAAGACGCTTAGTCAAGGCGCATTTCAGGTGTGTTTTCCGGCGCGATCAGACGACCGGCAGTGGATTGTTTGATATATTCTATGCTTACACCGGGCGCTCTTTCCAGCAAATGGAAACCTCCTTCAGGTAGTATATCGAGCACGGCAAGTTCTGTAACCACTTTCTTAATGCAGTTTACGCCTGTTAAGGGTAAGGTACATTTTGGCAATAGCTTACTTTCACCAGCTTTATTAACATGTTGCATAGCAACAATGATGTTTTTTGCAGAAGCCACAAGATCCATCGCTCCCCCCATTCCTTTTACCATCTTTCCGGGAATTTTCCAGTTCGCGATATCGCCGTGCTCGGAAACCTCCATGGCGCCGAGAATTGTCAGGTCTATTTTCTGGCTCCTGATCATACCAAAACTTAGCGCAGAATCAAAGATCGAGCTTCCAGGTAACGTTGTAATGGTCTGTTTACCTGCATTTATAAGGTCAGGATCCTCCTCGCCTTCAAAAGGGAAAGGTCCCATTCCCAGTAAGCCGTTCTCTGATTGTAGCACAACGTTGATATTTTCAGGGATATAATTGGCAACCAAAGTTGGAATTCCAATCCCCAGGTTTACGTAAAAACCGTCTTTTAACTCTTTTGCAATTCTTTTTGCAATACCGTTCTTATCTAACATGTTCTGTGCGTTTATGGGTTCTTGGATCTAACGGTTCTCTGCTCAATGCGTTTCTCATAGTTCTCGCCTTGGAAGATCCGGTGTACGTACACTCCTGGCGTATGGATTTGATCAGGATCAAGCTCACCCGCCTCTACGAGGATTTCCACTTCAGCAATAGTGACCTTACCTGCGGTGGCCATAACAGGATTAAAGTTCCTGGCAGTGGACTTGTAGATCAGGTTACCTGCAGTATCCCCTTTCCAGGCTTTTACCAAGGCAAAGTCCGCTTCAAAAGCATATTCCATCAGATATTCCTTGCCATTAAAAGTTCTTGTTTCTTTTCCTTCGGCGACCTCAGTGCCAACCCCTGCCGGGGTGAATATTGCCGGCATACCGTAGCCTGCCGCAAGACAGCGAGTGGCTAAAGTACCCTGAGGAATCAATTCCACCTCAAGTTCAGCACTAAGCAACTGCCGCTCGAACTCCGCATTTTCACCTACATAAGAAGAAATCATTTTTTTAACCTGACGCTGCTTGAGTAGCAGCCCAATTCCGAAATCATCTACACCTGCATTGTTTGAAATACAGGTAAGGTCCCTTATTCCTTTTTTTACTAAAGCATTTATGCAATTTTCCGGAATGCCGCAAAGACCAAAGCCACCAAGCATTAAGGTCTGCCCGTCTTTTAAATCATGGATTGCTTCATCAGCACCCGACACTACTTTGTTGATCATATATTTGGTTTGCGGCTAATTTAATTAAAATATACATAAGAGATGCCATCTCCCCCACGGTCCTGATGTTCATCTTCCACCCGGTTTACCTGGCTGTATTTTCTAACATATTCACGGATCAGCTTTCTCAAGATGCCATCACCCTTGCCATGTATGATTTTTACGTACGGAAAGCCCAGCATGATCGCTTTGTCAAGGTACCTTTCAACCTCATAGATTGCATCTTCTCCGCGCATTCCTCTGAGATCAAGCTCAGCGTTAAAGTTGGTGATTGCATCGGAAATCCGCCCTGAGAAGGAATTACTTTGCACAACTTTCTTAGCCTGCTTGTTACTGATCTTCTCTACGCGATCTTTTTTGACTACCGAGCGAAGATCACCAATGGCAAGAACCAGATTACCCCGATTGATTTCAAGCACTTGCCCGGTGGTTTCTGTATTACGTAACTGGACCCAGTCGCCGACCACTATTGGCGTGTTACTCACCACAACAGGTTCTGGCTTTTTGTCTTCTTTTACCTGATGGTTCAGCAGTTCTTTCTGCAGGTTTTGACGCAACTGCTTGGTTACGGTCTTATCTGCCTGCTTCTCCTTGATTTGAGAAATGGTGTTCTCCACGAGCTTATTGGCATCCTTGATTATCCGTTGGGCTTCAAGCTTCGCTTCTTTAATTAGCACCTTTTTATTCTCTTCCAGGTACTGCTTCAGCTTCTCGTTCTCAGCTGCAAGGTTCTTTGCTTTATTCTGCTGGTTTGCAAGCTGAACTTTTTTATCGTAGATCTCCTTTTTCTCGCGCTCCAGATCTACAAGAAGGCTGTCGATCCGGTTTTGATTGGTTCCCGTCTTCTTTCTGGCAAGCTCTAGAACTTCCTTCTGCAGGCCTATATTTTGTGCAATCTCGAAAGCATATGAACTTCCGGGCTTTCCGATTTCTAGCACGTACAAAGGACGCATCTTGGTGTTATCGAACAGCATGGAAGCATTTTCCAAACCTTCAGTATCGCCGGCAAACAGTTTCAGATTGGAATAGTGCGTCGTAATCACTCCCCGAACTTTCTTATTATTTAAAACCTCTAAAACCGCTTCGGCCATTGGACCTCCAAACTGCGGATCGGTCCCTGTACCAAACTCATCGATAAGCATCAGTGATTTGGGTGTGGCATGAGCCACGAAGTAACGCATCTTGGTAAGATGGGCACTATAGGTACTCAAATCGCTCTCAATCGACTGGTCATCACCGATATCGGCGAAGATCTGGTCGAAGATTCCGACCTCCGAAGCCTCATCTACCGGGATAAGCAGCCCTGATTGAATCATGATCTGAAGTAAACCTACAGTTTTCATGCAAACAGACTTTCCTCCGGCATTTGGTCCAGAGACCAACAAAATCCGCAGGCGTTCATCCAGATGAATGTTCAAAGGGACAACAGTTCTCTGCTCTTCCCGGAAGGATAGCAGCAGTAAAGGATGGCGGGCATTGATCAGCTTCGTCTTGGCTTCTTTGAGCAACACTGGCATATCTGCTTCTACTTCAATGGCAAATAGAGCTTTTGCACGCACAAAATCGAGTTTGGTGAGAAAGCCATGGTAAGATAAGAGTAATGCCGTATATGGCCTTAAATCTGTAGTGAGTGCGATGAGAATACGTATAACCTCTCTTCGCTTATCAAACTCAAGGTCGCGAAGTTTGTTATTGAGTGTAAAGACTTCTTCAGGCTCCATGTACACCGTCTGTCCGCTGGCAGACTCATCATGGATGAATCCTTTTAGTTTACGCTTATTCTCCGCGAGAAGAGGGATACACATCCGCCCGTCACGTATCGTTAAGCTTCCATCAGCGACCCAGTTGCGGCTTACAGCCATCTTGTAAATGGAATCCATCCGTTTACGTACCTCCTGCTCACCTTTCGCAATATCTCCGATGATCTCCAGTAAGGCAGGCGATGCATTTGGTTTGATCTTACCTTTTGGATCTAAAACTGTTTCGATCTTCTTAAGGATGTTTTTTTCCATCGGAAGATGCTCAAACAACGCCTCCAGGTTGGGATATATCTCTTGCCGGTCTTCGAAAAAGCGTATTACCGTGAATACCGTTTGCAGCGAGATATACATCTGGAAGAGTTCTTCTTCCACTAGGTAACTTCCTTCCGCACGGATCTTGTCTGCAAGGTATTTCAGATCATAGAACGCGCTGATCTGAAGTGGCTCCTGATTTTCGAGGATACTTTTAAATTCTTTGGTTTGTCGTAAAAATTTATTGATATGGTCATACTTTGTCATGACCTGCATTTTGCTGACCAATTGCCGGCCCATTGGACTCAGGCAGTATTGGCTTATGCGTTGTTTGACTTCGTCAAATCCAAGTCTTTCTAAACAACTTTCGGGGTATATCATATAGCGGCTACCGGTTTAACGGAAACTGTGTCTTGCTTTTGTTTTGTTTTCTCAAGATCTGTTTTAATCTTCTCATACATTTCCGTTAGTAGCGCAGGATGGTTGTAATAATAATCCATGCTTTTGTTATATTGAACGGAGTCTGTTTTGAACTTCTTATATATGCCTCTGTAGAATGCAGAAGAGACCTTCTTTGCGGAATCTGCATCACCAATGGTCGTGACATAGGCATCAACCACGTGGATATCATACAGGATTTTTTCCATCTGCTTTGGCGGAATGATCTCCTTTGGGATCTCTTTAGATTTGCAACAGATTAAAAATAAACTGATAAAAATTAGCGAGAGAAGTTTCCTCATTTAGTTAAAACATTACGTTTTCTTAGCCATTGTAGACTAAGGTTGTTAATTTTACCAAAAATACTGATTAATGAGCATAGCGAATAACTTATTAAAATATAAAAAAGAACTTGATGCCAGCGCCGTACAGCTTGTTGCCGTATCTAAATTTCAGGATGCTGATGCGGTACTTGAAGCCTACAACGCCGGACAACGGGTTTTCGGGGAAAATATCGTGCAAGAACTTGTCGAAAAACAAGCAGTGCTGCCGAAAGATATTGAATGGCACCTGATAGGACATCTGCAAACGAATAAAGTAAAATACATCGCCCCATTTATCTCTGTTATTGAGTCTGTAGATAGCCTGAAGTTGCTTCAGGAGATCAACAAACAAGCGCTAAAAAATAAGCGGATCATTGACTGCCTTTTGCAGGTTTACATTGCTGATGAGGATACGAAATTCGGTCTTGGCTTTGACGAAGTCATTGAATTACTTAGATCCGATGAGTTCCAGGAAATGAAGAATGTGCGCATCATCGGCTTAATGGGCATCGCCAGTAACACCGACACAGAGAAGCAAATTCGGGATGAGTTTGAAGAATTGAAAGTTCTGTTTGACGGGGTTAAACTTTCTTACTTTAGAAAAGAAGATTCGTTCAAAGAACTTTCCATGGGTATGTCGTCCGACTACAAAATTGCTGTCGAAGAAGGCAGCACCATGGTAAGAATTGGCAGCAGTATTTTTGGTAAAAGAAAAACGAAAAACGATTAATGGATATTAACATCAGGTATGCTGTCGAAGCAGATTGCGAGCGATTACTAGAACTTATTCACGAACTCGCTTTGTATGAAAAAGCACCGCAGGAGGTCACTGTAACCTTAGAGGAGTTTGTGACTGCAGGGTTCGGAGCAAATCCGGTCTGGAAGGCGTTCGTCGCCGAACGAGACGGCAAAATTCTCGGCTTTGCCTTATTCTATATCCGCTACTCTACCTGGAAGGGCTGCAGATTGTATCTCGAAGATTTTATTGTTACTGAGGACGAGCGCGGCAAAGGAATTGGAAAAATCTTATTTGAACGTGTAATGCAGGAAGCAAAAGATAAGGGCTACAATGGAATGTCCTGGCAGGTACTCGACTGGAATGCTCCAGCAATAAATTTCTACAATAAATATCAGGCAAATCTGGAAGCAGGCTGGTTGAATGCTTCTTTCGCCAAGGAACAATTATAAACAAATGCCATGAGGAAATTAGCAATCGGGCTTATCTGCCTGGGTATGCTTGCATGCCAGAGCGAGAATAAGGATAAAAGAAACTTAGATTCCGCTGCGAATGCCAATAGTGCATCTGCTGCAGATTCGCTGAAATATAGCTATGACTCGGTTAAAGTTGTCAGTAAACATGTAGTCTCTGGTGAGGAGCGATTTTCCGATACCACTAAAGCTGTAATAACATTTCCGAAATTTCAGGAAGCCGACTTAAACAAGCTTGTTGAAGACCGGGTATGTCGCAATGCTTCTACGCCTGATAGAACCTTCAAAACTTACCAGGAGCTTGCTAACAATTTCGTTAGGGGTTTTGATGATTATCTAAGCTATAATGAAGATAATATTCAAACCTGGTTTCTGGATGTTAATGTGGATGTGATCTTACAAAACCAGGCGCTACTCGCACTAAAATTCACCCAGGCCGATTATATGGGCGGGGCACATCCAAACTCGAGCTTTAACTACCTGAACTACGACCGACAGGCCAAGGCGGTACTAACCTGGGATTCTATATTACAGCCAAATACTTTCTCCAAACTAGAAGCTGTGGCTGAGCAGATCTTCCGAAAAAACGAAGGATTGACACCAACACAGAGCCTTGCCGATGCATACTTTTTTGATAAAGATGTATTTCACCTGAACGCAAACTTCACCTTAACAAACAGCGGCATTGAGTTCCTCTATAACCCGTATGAAATCAAGCCGTATGTAGCAGGCACAACAAAACTAGTGATCCCCTACACAGCAATCAAAGATTTAATCAAACCGAATTCAATCATTTACAGACTTAATAATAATGCAGGTATATAAATTTGGTGGTGCCTCAATCAAAAACGCAGATGCGATAAGAAACGTTGGCGAAATTCTGAAAGGCGTCGAAGAAGATCAACTTCTGATTGTCATTTCCGCCATTGGCCAGACGACAAATAAGTTGGTTGCCCTCACAAATGCTTACTTGAATTTACAAGCAAATGTAAATGACTTACTGGAAGACATTAAACAAGATCATTTTACAATACTTCAGGATCTTTTTGGCGCGGCCAACCATCGAATATTTGATGAGGTTAGCAATGCTTTTGTAGAAGTTGAGTGGCTTTTAGAAGAGGAACCTGCAGACACGCCCGACTACATTTACGATCAGATCGTCTCTATTGGGGAAGTGGTTTCCAGTAAAATCATGGCAGCCTATTTAAACGAAGTCGGCTGCATATCCACCTGGGTGGATGCAAGGAATTACATCAAGACAGACAACAATTACGGGGAAGCTAATGTGGACTGGCATAAAACCGAGCTGGAGATGAAGAGAACCTTACCCGCTATATTAAACAAGGGATACGTGATTACTCAGGGATTTATTGGCGGGACCAGCGAAAACTTTACGACCACCCTTGGAAGAGAGGGATCGGATTATTCTGCAGCGATCTTTAGTGCATGTTTAGATGCAACTGCCTTAACAATATGGAAAGACGTCCCTGGCGTTTTAAATGCAGATCCAAAGTGGTTTGAGCGAACAGAAAAAATACCGGAATTGTCTTATCATGATGCTATAGAGCTAACCTATTATGGGGCTACAGTGATCCATCCGAAAACGATCAAGCCACTTCAAAACCATAACATTCCATTGTTCGTACGATCGTTCAAAGATCCTGCAGAGCCAGGAACCAAGATCAGCAGTGTGGCTGCTCCGGTTAATATTCCATCATTCATTTTTAAGGTTAACCAGGTACTGATTTCAATAATGCCCAAGGATTTATCTTTTATCATCGAAGAAAACCTGAGTGACATTTTTCAAATCTTCCACGGCTACAAAGTAAAAGTGAATACCATGCACAATTCAGCAGTGAGCTTTTCAATCAGTGCCGACTATGAAGAAAACGAGATCACGAAACTCATCACTGAACTTTCCAATAAATATCACATTAAGTACAATACCGGCGTGGAGCTTGTAACGATCAGATACTACAATCAAAGTACCATCGATAGGGTCACGCTCAATAAGGACATTCTCCTGGAAATTAAAAGCAGGCATACCTGTCAGTTATTGATGAAAAACAAGCCCAGTACCGAATAAAAGCAGATCTACAGAAGTCAAACAGGCAAACCAGCACCGCTTGGCAGCCACAAACAACCCTGGCTTTAAGCCGGAAAAACCAGTATCAACAATTGAACAGAGCGATATTAGATAAAGCGGTACAAGAATATATAAATGTGCATTTGAAAGATGATGTACATAGAATCGCCATGTCTAAAAGTCCCTTTGAGGCGGTCAGTGCTCAAGAACTTGCAGCCCAGATAGCGGCTAAGAATCGCGCTGAGAAAAAACTGCCGACTTGGTTTGAAAGTTCAGGAATTTATTATCCACAGCTACTCTCGATCGAACAATGTTCGTCAGAAACTGCTGCCGCATACAAGGCAACATTGGCGGTTGGGTCTAAGCTGCTGGATGTAACCGGCGGCTTCGGTGTAGATAGCTTTTTTTTCAGCAAAGTTGCAGCAAAAGTCACTCATTGTGAAGTACTTCCTGAACTTTCCGAAATTGCGGCGCATAATGCCAGCATTCTTCTTGTCAATAACATCGATTTCAGGAATACCGACGGTATCCAATTCCTTTCAGAAACCCAGGAACAATTTACGACCATCTATATTGACCCTGCTCGCCGAGGGAAAGCCGGGAAAGTGTTTATGCTAAAGGATTGTAGTCCCAACGTAGTGGAACACCTTGACTTGTTACTGGAGAAAGCTGCAAGGGTCATTATCAAAACTTCACCTTTACTTGATATTTCAGCAGGCGTTAAAGAACTCCGGAATGTATCTGAAGTACAGATCATCAGTCTAAAAAACGAGTGTAAGGAACTATTATTTATCCTAGATGCCGATTATAGTGACGGGCCTTTAAAGATCACCAGCGTCACGATCAACGAAGAAATAAAGAAGGTAAGCTTTCAGAAAAGCCAAAACGGTTTTCAGCAGGCACACCTAGAATTTGACACGACAAAAAATAACAACTTAGAGCTCCAGAATACACCGGTTCCCAAACTATCAACGACAAGAGGTGTAACGGAGCCTGAAGGGCCTCAGGTTCTTCCCTCCAGTCGACTCACATCCGGATTAAAAAGCTACCTGTACGAGCCTGATGTCGCATTGTTAAAGAGTGGCGCATTCGATGCTATAGCTGAGCTCTTTGATCTTGAGAAGCTGGATGTACAATCTCAGTTATATACTGCCGATCATTTTAATCCAACATTCCCCGGAAGAATATTTAGAATCAAGGAGGTGCTTAACAAGAAAGAGCTGAAAAAACAGAAGGACCTGACCGGAAACGTCATTGTAAGAAACTTCCCAGCTAAGCCAGAAGAATTAATCAAAGCCTTTAAAATCAAATCTTCTAAAGAAGAGTTCCTGATATTCACCAAAGTTCGGAAAACAGGCTATTTGATTTTGAAAGCTTTAATTTTACAGCACTACTAAACATAAACAGCTCTACCTGTTTGGCTGTGGTGTTGTTCTGAGATACGGTTTGATAATCTTATGTCCTTTTGGAAAGCGTTCAGGGATTTCTTCATTTTTGATGCTGTTCATAATTACCACGTCATCTCCATCATTCCAGTCAGCAGGTGTAGCAACACTGTAGTTTGCCGTAAGCTGAAGTGAATCGATTACACGCAAAACTTCAGTAAAATTTCTCCCTGTAGATGCCGGATAAGTCAACATCAATTTAACCTTCTTATCGGGTGATATAATGAATAACGATCTTACCGTCAAAGTCTCAGATGCATTTGGATGAATCATATCGTATAAGTCAGCAATCTTTTTATCTTCGTCAGCGATGATCGGGAAATCAACGTTTGTATTCTGGGTCTCATTGATATCGTTGATCCAACCCTTGTGAGATTCAGCAGAATCAACACTCAATGCCAGCACCTTCACATTTCGCTTTTCAAACTCATCCTTCAAAGCAGCTGTCCGGCCTAGCTCTGTGGTACAAACAGGCGTGTAGTCGGCCGGATGCGAGAACAAGACGCCCCAGCTGTCCCCTAGAAATTCATAAAAATCAATGTCTCCAATGGATGTTTTTGCCTGAAAATTTGGTGCAACGTCTCCTATTCTGATACTCATAATTCTGGTTTTAAGTTTAGTATCTGAAATTAAGAATCTTATTATAAAAACAAGAAGCAAGCGGGATATTTGTTCGTGCTGTGCAGGTAGCATCAGAAGCAATCACTGCTGTATAGAATAACATCTAGAAAACACACTGAACACCTGCGACCCTACTTGGAATACCCGACGTGCCGTTCAGAAACCACAACCTCCCTATTATACGTTAGACCAACTGGCATAAAAAACCCCGAAGATTTCGCTTCAGGGTTTTCATATTTTTTACTAGATAAAGCCTAGTTGTATACTTTGATCATGAAAACATGATCCTGAATTTTTTCGATCTGCTCCGTGCGGTGTAAACCTTGTAGAGGATTTTTCTTATTTAGTTTTACTGTACTTCCCAATGAATCCTGTGGGATCGCACGAAGGGCTTCAAGTACGTACTTGGATTTGATCGCGTATGCTGCCCCATCGATAGAGGTTTCTTTTGCACTGATCACGCCAATGATGTTGCCTTGATTGTCTAACAAGGGACCACCACTGTTACCCGGGTTTACACGGATGTCGACTTGGTAAGACAATGTATCCCCCCCGAAACCAGTATTCGAACTCAGGTAACCCTCACCCAACACGGCATCGTCTTTAGGGAATCCGAGTGTGTACACATGCTCACCCATTCCGGCATTGTTCAACTTCAATTTGTATGGTAAAGCATTCAGGGCGGTAAATTGCGAATCTACTATCTTCAAAATTGCAAGATCATACTGTGGATCCTGATAAACTACCTTCACCTTGTAAGAATCACCTTTACTGTTCTGTACATAAATCGAGTCAGCTTTATCGATTACATGATAGTTTGTACACAAGTATCCGTTAGATGTTAGTGCAAAACCGGTCCCCCCAAACTGTGCCGGATTTACCGGAGCCTTCGCTGCCTTATTATTAGAGTTTACATTCCGGATCAATCGGTTTTGTGAGTTCTGGATTTTTACCAGTTCCCGGCGCATCATCTCATAACTACCGTTTTGTTTGCTGCTATGTGAAATCGAATAAATAGAAACAAAGGTCAACACCAGGAACGATGCGGCAACAGCAAAAGCAGATTTATTCTTTCTCCAAAGATTTACAATGAAAGATGGGTGTGGCCTTAACTCTTCACTCAGCGTATCCACGTCAATCGTTGAATGTATTTTATTTAACTTGTCTTTCAAAGAACTTTGGTTCCCAAAATCACTTAAGGACTCGAGAAACATTCTATGAGCAACCACCTTATGATCCAGTTGTGGATCTTGCGCACGTCTCAATTCAAACGCATTCGCTTCCGCTTCACTAAGCCGGCCACTTAAGTAATCCTCAATCAATACTTCTAATTCTATCTCGTTTCTCATAGATTAAATCTGAAAAAACAACTTCTTTAATCGTTGCAGGCACTTATATTTCTGCGTTTTTGCGTTATCGGTATTCGTATAACCAAACTTCTCCGAAATATCCTGCATGGATAAATTGTTGATGTAAAAATCCTGAATAATCGTCTTGCAAGGTTCTCCGAGGCTTTCCAGCGCAGTTCCCATCTTCTCAAACTGAAGGTCCTTTGCCTCATGAAGCTCTACATCAGTTTCAACAGCAATAACATCTTCAAACTCTGAAATGTTATTCGACTTCTTACTATGCTGTGCAAGTTTCTTCAACCAGATTCGTCTGCTAACCGAATAAATATAGGTCTTTAGTTTACTCGTTAACTCAAATTCGCCAGTCTTGATCTTATTATATAGTATAATAATACACTCCTGGTAAACGTCCTTAGCATCATCCTCGTCCCCGTTATTATTTAAAATAAATTGTAGTACCATCGGAAAATAGCCAGTGTACAATTTATTTAACGCATCCTCAGAATCATTTAATATCCCTAATACGACCTCTCTATCTGTTGGAACTGAATTGCTTAACTTCTTATTCACTAATTAATACGTTTAAACCTGAATGGTAACCCAACCATAACAAAATTATTTTTAAAAGTTTTTCCAAAACCTGGGTTACCTTTTACCCTTATGAGTATTAATCAGTAAAATTAATTAATTATTTAAAACAGAATTGAAATGAAAAACTTATTTAAATTTGGCTTTTTAGCTTTAGCAATCTCTTTATCAGTAGCAGCTTGTAGCTCAGAAGGTTCTGGTTCAGGATCTGATACTACAATGACTGATTCTTCAGCAGTTATCACTGACACTACTGCAACTGACACTACTATCACTGACTCAACTGTTCAAGATACTACTGTTAAAGTTGAAACTTCTACTACTGAAGTTAAACCATAATTTAACTTTACTCATAAAAAAAGAGGCTTTCGGAACCGGAAGCCTCTTTTTTTATGCATTAACAATTAATGTTACCTTTGCAGGGTATCAATAGACCCTTATTCATGAATTTCTCTGCACTTCAAGCCATCTCACCGGTAGATGGACGTTACAGGCTAACTACACAAAATCTGGCCAATTACTTTTCTGAGTCTGCACTTATCAAATACCGCGTTTTTGTAGAAGTAGAATACTTCATCGCTTTGTATAATGCCGGACTTCCAGGATTAACTGCATTTGACAGTACAAGATTCGAAGGACTCAGAAGTATTTACCTCGAATTTTCAGAGGCAGATGCACAAGAAGTGAAGGATACCGAAAAGGTGACTAACCATGACGTGAAAGCTGTTGAGTACTTCATCAAGAAAAAATTTGATAGTCTTGGTTTAGCTGAATACAAAGAATTCATCCATTTCGGTCTAACTTCTCAAGACATCAACAACACCGCAATTCCTTACACTTTTAAGTTAGCCTTGGAAGAAGTCTATTACCCTGGTATTAAACAGCTCATCCAGAAAATTACTGAACTTGCTGAAAACTGGAAAGATGTACCCCTGCTTGCACATACACACGGACAACCTGCATCACCGACCAAACTGGGTAAAGAATTCATGGTTTTCGCGGAGCGGATGAAGATCCAGCTAGAGAATCTAAAAAGAATTCCCAATGCAGCGAAGTTTGGTGGTGCTACCGGAAATTTCAATGCACACCATATTGCCTATCCAGCCATCAACTGGGTTGATTTCTCAAATGATTTTGTAAACAATACCTTAGGCTTAAGCCGTTCACAATATACCACTCAGATTGAGCACTATGATCAGTTTGCTGCACAGTGTGATGCCTTGAAACGTATTAATAACATCATCATTGATCTTGACCGCGACATCTGGACCTATATCTCGAAAAACTATTTCAAGCAAAAAATTAAAGAAGGCGAAATTGGTTCTTCGGCAATGCCACACAAAGTAAATCCAATTGACTTTGAGAATGCGGAGGGCAATGCAGGTATCGCCAATGCCTTATTCGAATTTTTCGCAGCCAAACTTCCAATATCAAGATTACAACGCGACTTAACGGATTCAACTGTACTACGTAATGTAGGCGTGCCAATGGCCCACACCATGATCACCATCAACTCCACACTAAAAGGATTGAACAAGATCATCTTGAACAATGAGGCGATTGACGCGGACCTTGAAAATAATTGGGCAGTCGTGGCAGAAGCAATCCAAACCATCCTGAGAAGAGAGGCCTACCCAAATCCATATGAAGCCTTAAAAGATCTGACCAGGACCAATCATAAGATCACTGCAGATACCATGGCAACATTCATCAACGGACTGGAAGTCAGCGACTCCGTTAAAGCCGAGCTCAAGCTGATCACGCCATTTTCGTACACCGGTATCTTTTAAACATAATGACCTAAAACAGACATCGATGTCTTAGATTAGAATGTTTATTAATTATTTTTGTAATAAAAAAAGAAGACAATGACGATCAACGTATATACAGAACAAACGCCTAATCCTGCTACAATGAAATTCATGGTCAATAAATTATTGATCAATGGCAGTGAAGATTTCGCCACAAAAGAAAGTGCAGAGCACTCTCCTTTCGCTAAAGAACTGTTTAAGTTCAACTTTGTAACCGGTGTGTTTTTCGCAAGTAACTTCGTTACCATTACAAAGTCAGAAGACGCGGACTGGGCAGACATCGAACCAATTTTGAAGGAGTTTGTAAAAGGCGCGGTTGAATCTGAATACAAGATTAAGGAAGAGACAACTGATGAGGCACCGAACTTTGAAGGTTCCGATATTGAAAAGAAAATTCAGCAAATTCTTCATGACTATGTTCGTCCCGCTGTTGAGCAAGATGGTGGCGCAATCAGCTACAAGTCTTTCGATGAAGGTGAAGGTGTTGTTACCGTAGAGCTTAGAGGTTCATGCAGCGGTTGTCCTTCTTCTACCATCACCCTAAAATCAGGCATACAAAACCTGCTACAACGCATGGTTCCTGAAGTGAAAGAAGTTGTGTCTGAAGCACTTTAGTGCGTAACCGGTACTTAGCCTAGATATATAATAAATAAAAAGAGCCTGTATCATAAATCATGATCAGGCTCTTTTTCGTATATCGAGATTTTATGAATAATATTTAAGCGTTCTATTTTAATTTCAAGTGCCCTTTACTTGCTTTAGAGGTCTGTTTTTCTTATTTTTAAGTATAAAACATACCAGGAAATGGCAGTAAAAAGACCTACTTTCAGGCCCTATCACCAAAATCAATTGGTGATGCTTCCCCCGAGTTTGGACGACTTAATTTCTGCGGATCACTCTGTTAGGGTTGTCAATGATGTGATCAATCGGATCAATCTGGAGCCGCTTTTAAAAGCCTATCACATTAGGGGCGGATCTAACTATCATCCTTTATTACTTTTGAAGGTGCTGGTTTATGGTTATGTAACCAACATTTATTCAAGCCGCAAGCTTGCTGAGGCCTGCCGTGAAAGGGTTCCTTTTATGTGGCTTAGCGCCATGAGCAAGCCTGATCATAACACCATCAATCGTTTTCGTGGGGTTCGCCTGAAGCACGCACTGCGATCTGTGTTTGAAGAAGTTGTTCAATTACTGGCCAGCGAAGGGGTGTTAAGCATAGATCAGGTTTATACCGACGGAACCAAGATTGAGGCAAATGCAAACAAATACACCTTTGTTTGGAAAAAATCAATCCAAACCAATAAAGAGAAAATGAAAAAGCAGCTGGAGGATATCTGGAATTATGCCCAGCATATCGCTGCTGATGAAGATCGGATGCCTGAACCACCTGACCTTAGTACCATCA
>NZ_JCAJXC010000012.1:0-151508 GCF_059278965.1 Pedobacter sp. NEAU-ZC8 | reverse complement strand
AAAAGGTACTGTTATAAATTGCAAACATTTTAGACAAAAAAGTATTTTTGTATTTCAAAGAAGTTCGACTATGGAACTATCTAGCGTAGTCTCAACTTTCGGGTTGGGACTACTTAGTTTATAGCCCTCAATGAACTCCGTATCATTCTTCCATAAAGTATAGATCAATATTAATAGCTTTCTTTGAATGGCAACTTGTCCAATCATCTTTGAGGGTTTGTTTTGATTGATTCTTGTATACATTTCTTTTAGACCAGGATTGAATCTGCAAGCGACCATTGCCGGGAAGTACAATGCATTTCTGATGTACCGATTGCCTTTTTTAGAGATTCTGGTCTTGCCTTTTATGGAGGTTCCTGATTCTCTTTGCACGACATCATAGCCTGAATAACTTACCAGTTGTTTAGCATTCCTGAAATGCTCAAATCCCATAGTTTCGGCCAGGATAGTAGCTATGGTAATCAAACCTACTCCCTTTATGGTGAGCAGCTTTGTTATTCTTTCTTTCAGGTTGCTGTCTGTTTCTATAAGCCTTTTTATCTCTTTTAACGTTTTTGCAATTTCTTTGTCGATATCTTCAATCAACTTTTTATTACTCTTGAGAATGAAGCTTTGAACATCGTGCGAAGCGTCCTTACTGTGCTTGATGTTGCCAAGGCTAGTTTTTTGTTCTTGTAGCTGAACATAATATCTGGTTAGATTCCTCAGCTGTAATAAGGCGGCAGGAGGTGGAGTCCAAAGCTTATGAGTCCGCTCTACTCCAAGCTGACTTAAGATCCTTGCATCAACAGCATCTGTCTTGGTCTTGATGTTTAAGCTCGAAAAGTAGTGTTTAGAGGTGTTAGGAAGCACCACATGAACCCTTTTCTTTACTTTATGTAAATGGTGTGCCAAATTTTCGTAATAAACACCCGTGGCTTCCATTAGAAACACAAGCTCTGGTCCGATGGCGATAGCGCCCTTGGCCCAGCGAAGCATTTGGTTAAAACCTTTAGTATCATTGCCAAAGGTTACTACTTTTGAGAACGCTAATTCGCCATTCTCTGCACGCTGACACAGACATACTGTAAATGTAGCTTGTGAGATATCTATCCCAACTGATTGTTTTGTAATAGCCATAATCAAGAATTTAGATCGTATCGACTTAATTCCCCTTCGTCTATCCTTTTGTTTTATCCAGGCTCCTAGTTATGGCCTTAAGTACTGTTCAGACTCCTGAGAATAAAATCGTGTCGTTCAACCTTTTTTACGGTATAACATATAGCCTACCTAGCCCGATCTGAACTGACACGAACAGCCAACACATTTTGCATAACAACAATATATTGACCTTTTTAAAATTCTCAGTAAAAATAAAAGCCCGAAACAATCGTTTCGGACTCAAAACATAGGTAGATGAAAACACTATGACTCATTAACCCTCAAATAGCGCATTTGTTTTCATGCCGCATCATTTATTTGACATTTACAAAAAAGCGGTATTTGCTGTAATCTGTTTAAGCAAATTGGGGCGGGCTTAAACTAATTGTTATATTTACTTCTATAAGATAAAACATGCAAACTGTTTTAAGATCTTATTGTTTTTTATTTTAAAGATATTTTATGGAAACCAGTAAAGTAAAAAGAATACATGATTTTGGTCAAAGCATCTGGCTTGACTTTATTGATAGAGATATTATAAAATCCGGTAGACTTAAAGATTTGATTGACAATGACGGCGTTAGGGGAGTAACCTCGAACCCTGCGATATTTGAAAAAGCTATCAGCAGTTCGTCTGATTATGATGCAGATATTTTGCGTATTGCCGAGCAAACGCAAGATTTTGAGGATGTATTTTATCAGCTCGCCATCAGCGACATTCAACAAGCTGCTGATGTTTTTAAACCATTATATAACCAGGAAGAAGTACGGGGCGCCGACGGCTATGTAAGTCTGGAAGTTTCGCCAAGGCTTGCCATGGACACGGAAGGCACCTTCCAGCAAGCTGTAGACCTTTGGAAGAAAGTTGCCCGTCAGAATGTAATGATTAAAATTCCTGGAACAGAGCCAGGCCTTGAGGCCATTCGCAGAGCAATTGCTGAAGGCATCAATATCAACGTGACGCTGCTGTTTGGCTTGGATCGTTACCGTGCCGTAGCTGAGGCCTACATCGCCGGATTAGAAGAGCGCCTGGAGAAAGATCAGCCGATTGCGGATATCGCATCTGTTGCGAGTTTCTTCCTAAGCCGTATCGACGTTATGGTTGATCCGGTTCTGGACGAAAAAGGATTAGGTGATCTTAAAGGTGAAGTTGCTGTCGCTTCCGCGAAAAAAGCATACGAGATCTACCTTGAAGTTTTCAGCTCCGACAGGTGGAAAAAACTTGAAGCAGAAGGTGCTAAGCCACAACGTTTACTTTGGGCAAGTACCAGTAGCAAAAACCCGGCTTTCAAAGCGACGAAGTATGTAGATGCTTTGATTGGCAAGAACACTGTAGACACGGTTCCAATGGAAACGCTGGAAGCATATCGTACAGAGGGTGAGCCAGCTGATCGCTTAACTGAAGATCTGGATAAAGCAACAGAGATCCTGGAGAAACTTAAGACTGCAGGCATCAACCTGGATGAAATTACCCAGAAATTGGAAGATGAAGGTGTAGAAAAATTTATCGCACCTTACGACAAGCTGTTAAAAGCAATTGAAGAGCAGACCAAGAAATAGTCCTCTTTTCTAAATTGAAAAAGCCCTGTTCCATTCGGATCAGGGCTTTTTGCTTTATGGATGTTGATATAAACTTAGGCTTGTAAATCGGCCATTAAGGTGGCAATCTTTCCGCTTAATTGTGCTTCAACTTCTTTGTATTGTGCTTTATCGGCAAGCGGTGCATTTACACTGCAGTAAAACTTGATTTTAGGCTCTGTTCCTGAAGGTCTTGCAGAAACAATACTGCCGTCTTCAGTGATGAACTGCAACACGTCGGATTTTGGTAATTCCAAAGGTTTGGAAGTATTGTTGGTAAGATCGGTTTCTGTACGAAGCTCGTAATCTTTAAGTGTGGTAACCTTAGAACCACCAAGCTGCGCAGGAGGGTTGTTTCTGAATTTTTCCATCATCGCTTTAATTTCTTCCGCACCAGATTTACCTTTCTTGGTTAATGATACCAACTCTTCTTTGTACACGCCATACTCCACGTACATGTCCAGTAGCGCATTGTATAAGCTTGTGCCTTTATCTTTATAATAGGCGGTCATTTCCGCAATGAAAGCACAGGAAATGATAGCATCTTTATCTCTTACCAATTCACCAACAGAGTAGCCGTAGCTTTCTTCACCACCACCAATAAAGGTTTTCTTGCCTTGTAACTGGGTGATCAGCTGACCGATCCATTTAAATCCGGTTAAGGTGTTGTAGCAGGTTACATTTTTAGATGCGGCGATGGCGTCGATCAGGTTGCTGGTTACGATGGTTTTCACAATGTATTGGTTACCATCCAGCTTTCCTTTTTCTTCCCAGGCATTTAGAAGGTAGTGAATCAGTAAACTTCCGGTTTGGTTACCGTTTAATAATACGAACTCACCATCATTGTTTTTAACAGCGATACCTACCCGGTCGGCATCAGGGTCGGTTGCAAGAACAAGGTCCGCATCTATTTCCTGCGCTTTTTGAAGCGCTAAGGTCATCGCTTCCTTCTCTTCGGGGTTCGGATAAACAACAGTAGGGAAGTTACCATCCGGTTCACTTTGTTCCTCAACAATGGTCACATTGGTAAAGCCAAACTGCGCAAGCGCTTTTGGTGCAAGTGTGATTCCTGTACCGTGGATTGGAGAGTACACGATCTTTAAATCATTCTGACGTAGGATTGCTTCTGGCGATACCGACAATTTGGTGATTTCATCCAGGTACAGCTTGTCAATACCGGTACCGATCTCTTCTATATTCTCCTCGATACGGTCGAATTTAACCTGGCTGATGTCTGTAATGGCTGCGACTTCGTTCATCACGGCTTTATCATCGGGCGAGGTAAATTGTCCACCATCTTCGCCGTAGGCTTTATATCCATTATATTCTTTAGGGTTATGCGATGCCGTAAGCATTACACCGCTTTTGCATTTCAGATGCCTGATGGCAAAAGAAAGTTCAGGTGTAGGTCTTAAAGCCTCAAAGAAAAACACATGGATGCCGTTTGCAGAAAATACGTCTGCAGTAACTTTAGCAAATACATCGGAATTGTTGCGGCTATCATGCGCAATGGCAACGCGGATTTTCTCACCCGGGTATTTTTTTAGCAGGTAGTTGCTTAAGCCTTGTGTAGCCGTACCAATGGTGTATTTATTTATGCGGTTAGAACCTGCGCCCATGATACCGCGCAAGCCTCCGGTACCAAATTCAAGGTCACGGTAAAAGGCGTCGGTTAAAGCGGTGGTTTCATTCCTGTCCAGTAGATCCTGGATCTCTGCTTTAGTGGTTTCGTCATAATTACCGCTCAGCCATTTGTTTATGGTGTCTAATGTTGTTGGTTCTAGCTGCATTTCTATATTTCTTGTTGTTTTAAAATTTTTGTTATAACAGTTGTACTAATTTATGGTTTTGTAGATGCTCAAATTCGGGTCCATTACACATCGGCCAATTGATACCAGAAATCATTTTGTTTAGCGCTTTTAATTTATCGTGATTCCAAATATTATTTTGAAATGTGTTAAATGATCGTGCTTTTTTCTATTTTCACGCGTTCTTAGCACAATCTGGGAGTAAATTAATTAAAAGCTTTTGGTATTTCGTTGCTAATTAATGAACAAATTGGTATACAATCATTATTTAATCAAGATTTAATAATACACACACAAGGAAATGGTCCTGATCCTTCCATCTCCATTTGGAATGGTTAAGCTTTTGGAGCGCTTCGGCACATAATAAATTATATACAGATGAAAATACTAAAGTTTGGAGGAACTTCCGTAGGAAGCCCTGAGCGGATGACTAAATTGCTGGATATCATTAAACCGGCAGAAAAACAAATCGTAGTGCTATCAGCAGTGTCTGGTACAACAAATAGTCTAGTTGAAATATCTGCCAAACTTTTGAAGGACGATAAGCAGGGTGGCCTTACTTTGATTGATAACCTGAAGCAAAGCTATCATATCTTTGTTACTGAACTTTTGCCGGAAGGACCATACCGCCTGGAGGGTCAGGAGTTGATTGATTATCACTTCAACTTCCTTGCTGCATTGGCAAATGATCTTTTTACTTCTATTGAGGAGAAAGTAGTGCTTGCGCAAGGCGAATTGATCTCTACGACATTATTCCATATTTACCTAAAGTCTATTGGTGTAGCTTCGGTGCTTTTACCAGCACTGGACTTCATGAAGATCGATGAAGACAACGAACCGGATATTCCATTTATCTCCAGTCACCTGCAGCCGCTGATTGATGCGGCAGCTGACCAGACCCTGTTCATCACCCAAGGCTTTATTTGCAGAAATACCTTTGGTGAGGTGGATAACTTACGTCGTGGTGGAAGTGATTATACCGCTTCATTGATCGGTGCGGCGATACTGGCCGAAGAAGTTCAGATCTGGACAGACATCGATGGCATGCATAATAATGATCCGAGGATTGTTAAAGGGACTCGTCCAATTGCGAAGCTTTCCTTTGATGAAGCTGCCGAACTTGCCTACTTTGGGGCCAAGATCCTACACCCACAATCGGTATTCCCTGCACAGCGTTACAAAATACCAGTACGTTTGTTGAATACCATGGAACCTCAAGCTTCTGGCACTTTAATATCCGCGGAAAGCGAACCTGGTAAAATCAAATCCATTGCCGCGAAAGATGGCATCACGGCCATCAAGATCCAATCGAGCAGAATGTTATTAGCTTATGGATTTTTAAGGAGGGTATTTGAGATTTTCGAAAGATATAAAACGCCGATCGACATGATCACCACTTCGGAAGTTGCGGTATCGTTAACCATTGATTTTACAGACAACCTGGACAAGATCATTGAAGAGCTGCATGACTTTGGCTCTGTCGAAGTGGATAAAGATCAATCCATTGTGTGTGTAGTGGGTGACTTTGGCCCGGAGAAACATGGTTTTGCGTCAAGAGTGCTGGATTCTTTGAAACACATTCCAATCCGGATGATTTCTTATGGTGGTAGTAATTACAACATTTCGCTGTTGATCAACACACAAGATAAAACGGAAGCATTAAGGAGTTTACATAATCGCTTGTTCTAATAAAATATTGAAGTTCGGCTGCGGCGGCGTTCAAAGGCCTGCAAAGCCGGGCTTCAATGTTAACATCATTTTTTCCTCAGGTAGAGCAGGATGGCAATTACGACCAAAACAAGAATATAGGTGAACCGAAACCGCCTGTTATATTCTGCATGGGTGATGCGCTGCCTTTTAAGGTCAAAGTAGTTACCCATGTAAATCAATGTCAGGCCTACCAAACAAAATACAATAAGATATTTCAAAATGAATTTTTCTGATAAAGATATAGCCCAGTTTGCAGAATTAGAAACGCCGTTCTATTATTACGACTTAAATCTGCTGCAGCAAACGCTTGATGCCTGTGCGAAACATGCAAATGCTTACAACTTCCACGTACATTATGCGATGAAAGCGAACTTCAATCCCCGGGTAGTGAGCAAGATCAAGGACATGGCTTTCGGAGCAGATGCGGTAAGTGGGGGCGAGGTGCGGCAGGCGATTGAACTGGGCTTTCCGGCTTCAGAGATCGTGTTTGCTGGTGTAGGTAAGTCCGACAGGGAGATTAACTATGCCCTGGAGCAGGATATTTTCTGCTTCAATGTAGAGTCAATTCAGGAGCTTGAAGTGATCAATGAACTCGCGGGCAAAAAAGGTAAAGTTGCTAAAGTTGCGATCCGTATCAACCCTAATGTGGATGCACATACGCATCATAATATTACCACCGGTCTGGATGAAAACAAATTTGGCATCAACAGCTGGGATCTTCCCGACTGTGCAACGGTATTGAAAAACTCCGGGAACCTGGAATTTATTGGCATACATTTTCATATTGGCTCCCAGATTACAAACCTGGATGTTTACAAGAACCTTTGCTCGCGGGTGAATGAGTTTTCAACCTGGTTTTCCGAACGTGGGTTTAAGGTCAGGGTTTTAAATGTTGGTGGAGGCTTAGGAATTGACTATTATAATCCGGATCAGCAAATCCCTGATTTCGAGAATTATTTCAAGATCTTTAATGACTTCCTTGAAATTGGACATGGTCAGGAAGTGCATTTCGAACTAGGTAGAGCATTGGTTGGGCAATCGTCTTCAGTAATCAGTCAGGTGTTGTATGTGAAGAATGGTAAAAAGAAGAACTTTATCGTGCTTGATGTCGGCATGACCGAACTGATGCGCCCGGCTTTGTACCAGGCATACCACAAAATAGAAAACATCTCTCGGGCACAGACAGTAGCTGCCGCAACAAACACCGCGGAGGCGCTGACCAGGTATGATGTTGTTGGGCCGATTTGTGAAAGCACGGATTGTTTTGGCAAAGAGGTAGAGCTTCCGGAAACCTTCCGTGGAGATCTGATTGCCATTAGAAGTACTGGTGCCTACGGTGAAGTGATGGCATCAAATTATAACCTGCGCGAGAATGTGCGCACGGCTTTCGGAGAATAGCATTTTTTAAGTCAACAAACAGCCGCTGAAAGCATATACCTTCAGCGGCTGTTTATTTTGAACCTCATGCAGCCTTGTAGTTGCTGTATAACTTGCCTGTTTACTCTTCTTCGAAAAAATCTTGCAGACCGCCCAGGTAGTGTTCCTGAATGCCTGCGATGAAATCTTCGTAATCCTCATCCGGAATGTTGGTCTGAACAAACTCCAGTGAGGTACCTTTTTTATCTGCATGTAGTTTTATGGTTACGATAGAAGGTTCATTTTCTTCGCCAAAGTACCACTGCTGTACAATTCTCTTGCCGTATTCAAATTCTATGTTCTTGCCTACAATGTCGCCATCCCAAAAGGAAAACTCTGTGCCTGGTTCTTCAGTAAATTCTACCTGGGCGCCAGTCCAGAGCTGTATGCTTTGTTCTTTGGTGAGTGCCAGGTAAACTTCTTCCGGTGGAGCCGGAAGGTATTCGTATTTCTTAAACGTTTTCATATGCTTTATTTGAAGGCATTGATGCCAGTGACATCCATACCGGTTATTAATAGGTGTATGTCGTGTGTACCTTCGTAGGTCACCACCGACTCCAGGTTCATCATGTGCCGCATAATGGAGAACTCGCCGGTGATGCCCATGCCGCCAAGCATCTGCCTGGCGTTTCTGGCGATGTTCAGCGCAATCTCTACACTGTTTCGTTTGCCCATGGAAATTTGTTCTGCGGTGGCATGACCATCATTCTTCAGCACACCCAGGCGCCATACCAGCAGTTGTGCTTTGGTAATTTCGGTGATCATCTCCGCAAGTTTCTTCTGCTGCAGCTGAAAACCACCGATCGGCTTGCCAAACTGAACCCGCTCTTTGGCATAACGGACTGCAGTATCGTAGCAGTCCATTGCTGCACCCAAGGCGCCCCAGGCAATGCCATAGCGAGCCTGGTTCAAACAGCCGAGAGGACCTTTTAGTCCGGACACGCCCGGCAGTATATAGTCTTTTGGAATCTTCACATTGTCGAACACCAGTTCGCCAGTTGCGGAAGCCCGTAAGCTCCACTTGTTGTGTGTTTCAGGAGTGCTGAAACCTTCCATACCGCGCTCTACAATCATACCGCGGATCTTGCCTTGTTCATCCTTCGCCCATACCACTGCAATGTCCGCAAAAGGGGCATTGGAGATCCACATCTTAGCACCGTTCAGCAGGTAATGGTCGCCCATATCTTTGATGTTGCTGATCATGCCGCCAGGGTTAGATCCGTGATCGGGTTCGGTTAATCCAAAGCAGCCCATGATTTCGCCACTGGCTAATCTTGGCAGATACTTCTGCCGCTGCTCTTCGGAGCCATATGCAAAGATGGGATACATCACCAGCGAGCCTTGCACTGAAGCTGTAGAGCGGATTCCGGAGTCTCCTCGTTCAATCTCCTGCATCAGGATGCCGTAGGAGATATAATCCAATCCCGCACCACCATACTCCAGCGGAATGGTTGGGCCGAAAGCACCAAGATCTGCCAGTCCGGCGATCAGCTGTTTCGGAAACTCAGCACGTTGGGCATAGTCTTCAATGATGGGACTTACAGCGCTTTTCACCCATTCGCGGGCAGTGGATCTGATCAGTTTGTGTTCGTCTGACAGCAGTTCGTCAAGGAGAAAATAGTCTGGTGACTCATATAGGTCTTGCTTTCCGGATCTGTTCATCATCATGCGGATATGGTTTTCGGCTGTGAATGTTCATTCAAATATATAACTTTACACTTCATATGCTGATACAAACGGTTGCTTTAAGAGATGTAAGATGTTTTGCTTACCACGGCTTTTATGCGGAGGAGCAGGTGCTCGGAACGCAGTTCCTGGTGAGTATAGAAGTTAAGTTTAAGCCAACCGGCGACACTGAAGATTTGCAACATACGGTGAATTACGAGGTGCTGAACAATATTATTCAGGAAAGCATGAAGCGCACGCAAAAGCTGCTCGAAACAGTGGTGCATGATATGCTTGAACAAGTGAAGGTGGCATTCCCCTTTGTGCTGAATGTAGTGGTGGGTATTAAAAAGCTACATCCGCCGATGCCCGGGCAGATTGACCATTCCTTTGTGCAACTGGAATATACCGCCGAGCAAAATTAATCAACGTGATCCAGCATCGTACTAAACTGAGAAAATGAACTTCAATAAAATTACCCCACAAATAGTAGATCTGATTAAGGAAGCTGTAGGCGCAGCCAATGTGTTCCTTGACGAGGAGTCGCTCGCTAACTATGCCCATGACGAAACAGAAGACCTGAAGTTTTACCCCGAGGTCGTGGTGAAGCCCCTGAACACCGCTGCGGTATCTGCCCTGCTAAAGGTTTGTAATGGACATCAGGTGCCGGTTACGCCAAGAGGAGGTGGAACAGGACTAAGTGGTGGTGCCTTACCTGTGCATGGCGGCGTTTTGCTTTCAATGGAAAAATTTAAGAAGGTTCTTGATATTGATACAGAAAACTTGCAGGCGACTGTAGAACCAGGTGTGATCACACAGGAGTTTATGGATGCCGTAGGTGAGTTTGGTTTGCGTTACCCGGTAGACCCATCTAGCAAAGGCAGCTGCTTCATTGGTGGAAACGTGGCACACGGTAGTGGCGGCCCACGTGTTGTGAAATATGGTACCATCCGTGAATATATACTGAACCTGGAAGTGGTGCTGCCCGACGGACAGATTATATGGACTGGTGCGAATACCCTGAAGTATGCATCTGGTTACAACCTGACGCAGCTGATGATTGGTTCTGAAGGTACTTTGGGTGTAGTAACCAAAATCGTGACGAAGTTAATTCCGGTTATAAGCCACAGTGTGTTGATGCTGGCATCATTTACGGAGAACGAAGCTGCCTGTGCTGCCGTATCTGCGATCTTCCGCGCAGGCATGACCCCATCCGCGCTGGAATTTATGGAGCGAAAAGGGGTGGAATGGGTAATTAAATATGATAATATCCAGTTTGATCTTAAGGACCATGTAAACGCCTTTCTGATGCTGGAGTTTGATGGCGATGAGATGGATACCATTTTTAAGGATTGTGAAAAGGCGAACTCCGTGCTGGAAGCTCAGGGTTGTGTAGAAGTGCTTTTCGCAGACACAGCCGCGCAAAAGGAAGAACTCTGGAAAATGCGGAGAGTGATGGCAGAGTCGGTTAAGTCAAACTCGGTTTACAAGGAGGAAGATACAGTTGTGCCAAGGGCAGCATTGCCAAAGTTGATCAGCGGGATCAAAGAGATTGGAGCAAAATATGGCTTTGACAGCGTTTGCTACGGGCATGCTGGCGATGGCAATCTGCATGTTAACATTATCAAAGCAGGCATGAGCGACGATGACTGGAAGAACAAACTTAAATTCGGTATTACAGAGATCTTTGAACTTACTGCTGCTTTGGGCGGTACAATCTCGGGTGAGCACGGGATCGGGTTGGTGCAAAAGGAATTCATGCCGCTGAAGTATGCAGAAATCAATCTGAACCTGATGCGCGGTATTAAACAGATCTTCGATCCTAATGGTATCCTGAATCCAGGAAAGATCTTCTAAACCTCCGGGTTAACTTCAGCGCTGACCAGCTGTTCAAATAAAATCATTTTATTTCTTTCCCGCTCGGGAATAGGGGTGGCCTGCTTGCTTTGATTATCATAAGCAACGCAGGCCGTCATGCCTTTACTGCAAACAATTTCCTTCCCATCCTTTTTCTTTACGATCAGGTATTCCAGGTCGAAGCTACTGCGGCCAATCCTGGACGTGCGCACGTACATGTGAATCTGGTCCTCCGGAAAGATAGGGACGATATACTTCAGTGCGGCCTGTCCGATTACAACTCCTGTCTTTTTCCAGTCCCAATTGATAGCATGTTTCCAATACTTAACCCGTGCAATTTCCATGTAGGTGAAGTACACCGAATTGTTTACATGGCCCATCATATCAAAATCAGCAAAACGGGTTTCGATAACGGTCTTGTACTTATAACTGTCGATATCGTTGATGTGTTCGGTCGTTTTGTCTGATTCGTTTGATTTTGACTGCCACAATGTCTTTAAATTCATCATTTTTTGCTTTGGTATGGGAGTTGAATAATGGGAAATGTATTTAAAAATAAAAAAATTAATTAGAACAAGATATGACACTAGTAAATTTCAACAACAGAACCAGAAACAGCGCACCTTATTTCAACAATGTATTTGATTCATTGTTCAGTGAAGCATTAAACAAAAACTATAGCATCACTAAAATGCCCGCTGTAAACATCTCAGAAAATGCAGAAGCTTACGTGATTGAAGTTGCTGCTCCTGGGTTGAACAAAGAAGATTTTCAACTTAACGTGAAGAAAGACACTTTATCTTTATGGGTAGAGAAAAAAGCTGCTGAAGATGAAGTGAAGAGAGATTTCAGCCGCAGAGAGTTTGATTTCAGCTCCTTCGCCAGATCCTTCATGTTACCTGAAAGCGTAGATGCAGAGAAGATTTCTGCTGAGTATACCAACGGGGTATTATACATCACCGTGGGTAAAAAAGATGAATCTCAGAATGCACCTAAAACCATTACTGTAGCTTAATTCTGGAATTAAGTAATTAAGGTTCAATTTTAGCGATAAAAAGAAAAGCCCGGCTGAATGGTTCAACCGGGCTTTGTTTTTGAATAGCTTTATTGGAGATCTAAGATCTAGGTGTAACCCAGGATCTTCAATACTTGTTTACTGTTTTGTTCTTCACCAAACACCTCGAAGTTAAAGGTTTCATCGCGGTTACGACGAATGATCACGTGTTTAGGACTTGGCAATAAGCAATGGTGAATACCACCATAACCGCTTAATACTTCTTGGTAAGCACCAGTGTTGAAGAAGCCAAGGTACTGCACTTTACGTGTTTTCGGCATAAATACCGAGTTCATGTGTGCTTCCTGGTTATAGTAATCCTGGCCGTCGCAGGTAATACCACCAAGGTTTACGCGTTCATACTCTGCGTCCCAGTTGTTGATCGGCAACAAGATATATTTCTGGTTTAAAGCCCATACATCTGGTAGGTTGGTGATGAAAGAACCATCAAGCATCAACCATTTCTCACGGTCATTTTGTTGCTTGCGACCCAGTACTTTATACAAGATACCTGAAGCTTCTGCTACGGTATATTTACCAAACTCCGTGATGATATCAGGCTCCATTACATCGTGTTCCGCACAGATTTCTTTGATACGTTTCACGATCTCATTCACCATGTATTCGTAATCGAAGTCGAATACCAGGGAGTCTTTGAATGGCATACCGCCACCAATATCCAAGGTGTCCAGCTCTGGATTGATCTTTTTAAACTTGCAGTATAAGGTTACATATTTCTCCAGTTCGTTCCAGTAGTACGGAGAGTCCGTGATACCAGAGTTGATGAAGAAGTGTAATAACTTAACCCTGAAGTTCGGGTTAGAAGAGATCTTGTTGTTGTAGAAGTCGATTACATCCTCCATACGAACACCTAAACGGGAAGTATAAAACTGTGAATCTGGTTGCTCTTCCGCTGCAATGCGGATACCCAGGTTACAAGGTGATTCAAGCTCAACTTCATCATCGAATAGGTTAAACTCTTCTTTGTTGTCCAGAACAGGAATGATGTTTTTGTAACCGTCGTGCAGCATATCGATGATATACTGTTTATATTGATACGTTTTGAAGCCGTTACAGATTACAGTGATATCTTTCGTTAGCACACCTTTTTTCTCCAGCGCTTCAATCATCGGCATATCAAAAGCCGAAGATGTTTCCAGGTGAATGTTGTTTTTCAAAGCTTCTTCTACGATGTGACGGAAGTGAGAGCTTTTGGTGCAATAACAGTATTTATAGTCGCCGCGGTAGTTATTATTGATAATTGCGGTTTGAAAAAGAATTTTGGCTTGCTGGATCTTTTTGCTGATCATTGGAAGATAAGTGAACCGTAGGGGAGTGCCGTAGGTTTCAATCATTTCCATCAAATTCAGATCCTGGAAATATAATTCGTCGTCTATAACGCTGTAGCCTTCTTGCGGAAAACCAACGCTTAGATCAAGAAATTCGGAGTAACTCTGCATTTTTTATATTTTTGAACGATATTTTTTTAGGGTGGCTATAAAATGAGTTATTTTGGGCTCAAAGATAATCTAAACGCTTTATAAAACAGACGGCTATTTAATTTATGACTAAATCGTTAAAAATCATTGAAGTTAAGTCAGAAATTGGTGCCGGAACAAGGGGCGCAAGTCTGGGTGTAGACGCCATAAAGATCGCGGCGCTGGATTATGGCAGCCGCTTTTTCAAGAAACACGCCTGTGTTGAAGTACCCAACGAAAATCACCTTTTACTCGAGAGTTCGGGCAGCGCTTATGCCAAGCGCATTTCGGGTATCCTCACGATGACTGAAAGGCTCAGCGACATGGTGCGAGATACCTTGCAGGAAAAGCATTTTCCGGTAGTACTTGGTGGCGACCACAGTTGTGCCGCTGGAACCATCGCTGGAATTAAAGCAGCATTTCCCAAGAGCAGGCTGGGGGTGATCTGGATTGATGCGCATGCTGATATGCATTCTCCATATACAACGCCTTCTGGAAACATGCATGGGATGCCATTAGCCATCTCGTTGGATGAGGATAATCTGAACTCCAAGGTGAATCAATTAGACCAGGAAACGATAAATTATTGGTATCAGCTAAAAAATGTAGGTAATATTGCACCGAAAATCAAATATGAAGACCTGGTGCTGATTTCTGTGCGCGACACCGAGAAGCCTGAAGATTACCTGTTGCGGAAGAACAATGTAAAGATGTTCAGTACGGCAGAGGTACGAAAAAGAGGTGTGGAACGGGTTGTGATTGAAACGATGATGTACCTGGATCACTGTGATGTGATTCTGCTCTCCTTCGATGTGGACGCACTGGATCCTGCTTCTTCCCGCGGTACGGGAACGCCGGTGGCCGGTGGTTTAACCGAGCGTGAAGCGGGCATTATGCTTTCCAGGATGGTGACCAATCCCAAAGTTTGCTGCTTTGAGATCGTCGAGGTCAACCCAACGCTCGATCGCGAAAACCAGATGGCCGAGCATGCCTTCGAAATATTAGTGAAAGTGACAAACGCTTTCAGAAATGATTAGAATTATGAATATAGAACAACATATTATTGCTGCAACACTTGCTGCAGTTAAAGCATTATACAATCAGGAGCTCCCGGAAAGCCAGATCGCGCTTCAGGATACCCGTCCGGAATTTGAGGGCCAGCTGACCATAGTGGTTTTCCCGATTGTACGATTTTCCAAGAAGTCGCCGGAGGTTACGGCAAATGAGCTTGGTGCTTACCTGCAGGAGCATGTGGAGGACGTTATTGGCTTTAATGTGATCAAGGGTTTTCTGAACTTGAGTATCGCGGAGGCTTACTGGCTTAATCTGTTTAATAATGAGGTGCTTAAGCCCGACTTCGGCATAATCCCTCCAAGCGGTAAAAAGGTGATGGTGGAGTATTCATCGCCAAATACGAATAAACCCTTGCACCTGGGACACGTGCGCAATAACCTGTTAGGTTACTCCGTGTCCGAGCTACTGAAAGCAAATGGTGCTGAGGTGTTCAAAGTGAACCTGGTAAACGATCGTGGTATTCACATCTGCAAGTCAATGCTGGCCTGGCAGAAATGGAGCAATGGTGAAACGCCGGAAAGCTCTGGCATCAAAGGTGATCACCTGGTTGGGAAGTACTATGTTATTTTCGACAAAGAATACAAGAAAGAAATCGATGCGCTAAAGGAAGCAGGGCAGACGGAAGAGGAAGCTAAGAAAAATGCCCCGCTGATTAAGGAAGCACAAGCGATGTTGCTTGCCTGGGAGAATGGAGACCCTGAAGTAAAGGCGCTTTGGAGCACAATGAATGGCTGGGTGTACGATGGTTTTGCGGTGAGTTACAAGAACCTTGGCGTAGATTTCGATAAATATTATTACGAAAGCAATACCTATCTTTTAGGTAAAGACACCGTAGAGGAAGGTCTTGCTAAAGGCGTCTTCTTTAAAAAGGAAGATGGTTCTGTGTGGATCGACCTTACGGAAGATGGATTGGACCAGAAGCTGGTATTAAGAGCGGACGGTACTTCTGTTTACATTACGCAGGATCTTGGTACCGCGCAGATGAAGTATGATGATTTTGCAATGGATGAGTCCATATATGTGGTTGGAAATGAGCAGGATTATCACTTTAAAGTGTTGTTCTTGATCCTGGAGAAACTGGGTAAAACCTGGGCTAAAGGATTGCACCATTTGTCTTACGGGATGGTGGATCTGCCGAACGGGAAAATGAAATCCAGGGAAGGAACGGTTGTAGATGCCGATGATCTCGTTAAAGAGATGATCGAAACCGCAAAGCAGAAGACAGAGGCACTGGGTAAAATCAACGACTTCTCGGAGGAAGAAAAAGAAACCTTGTATCACAATATTGGTCTTGGTGCCTTGAAGTATTTCTTGTTGAAGGTAGAGCCTAAGAAGCGTTTACTTTTTGATCCTGCGGAGTCAATTGATTTCCAAGGCAACACAGGTCCCTTTATACAGTACACTCATGCAAGGATTAAATCCTTATTAAGTAAAGCGGCTTACTCGAGCGCTGCTACGACTTCTCCGGATCTGGCGATCTCGAATACGGAATTGGAGATGATCATGCTCTTGGCAAAATACCCAAGTGAAATCGCGATAGCAGCCAAAGGATTTAGTCCGGCGAGCCTTGCAAATTACCTGTACGAAGTTGCGAAGATGTTCAATAAGTTTTATCACGAGGTTCCGCCCATCATTAAAGAGGAAAATGCGGAGATGAGACAATTGCGGTTAAACCTGAGTGCGGTTGTGGCAAACATTTTAAAAGCAGGTATGCGCCTTCTGGGCATCACTGTTCCTGAACGTATGTAATAGCACAGCGTTGTTATCTCTTTCAAGCGCTTGTTCCTTTATCTGGAGCAAGCGCTTTTTTATTGCAGCGGCTTGTGCAGAGGCGTATGGTACTTTCGGAATCTACCTGAATTTAAAATAACGATATTCTAAGTTATTGTTAATCAGTTTGTATGATGATTTTATTTGATAATGATTAACTTTATTTAAGTACGATAACCCTAACCTGGTTTCCATGGGAGACAATGTTACACCGCAACAGCGGCCTGCACAGCAACTCAGCGTAATTGATGCTGTTGCAATTATTGTTGGTATTGTCATCGGGGCTGGCATTTTTCGCACGCCCTCATTGGTTGCAGCGAACACCAACTCCGAAACGATGTTCCTCCTGGCCTGGGTTTTGGGTGGACTGGTGTCCTTGATTGGTGCGTTGTGTTATGCTGAGCTGAGCACAACATTTCCGAACACGGGAGGAGATTATCATTTCCTGAGCCGTGCTTATGGTAAACGTCTGGCTTTCCTGTTTGCCTGGGCAAGGATGAGCATTATCCAAACCGGCTCCATTGCGGTCCTGGCTTATATTTTCGGCGATTACCTTTCTCAGGTATTCAGCCTCGGAACCTATTCTTCAGTAATTTATGCTGCACTGATCGTGGTTATATTGACTGGGATCAATATCGCTGGCATCCGCATGAGCACTCTGGCGCAGAAGATATTTACCACCACAGAAGTGGCCGGTGCGTTGCTGGTCGTTGTCGTTGGCCTTTTTATCGCACCCGCCGCTGAGGAGGTTAGTGTTGTACAACCTGCTGCGGCAGTGGCAGCGGCACCCGCTGATGCTGGCAGTTTTTTAGGCCTGGCCATGGTGTTTGTATTGCTCACTTTCGGTGGTTGGAACGAAGCCGCTTACATTTCCGCGGAGTTGAAGTCTGGTAAACGAGGTATGGTGCGCGTCCTAATCATCAGCATTCTGATCATTACAGTTGTTTACCTGCTTGTGAACCTGGCCTTCAGTCGCGCATTGGGGCATACGGCCATGGCGGGCTCGGATGCGGTAGGGGTGGATCTGCTTCGGCAGGTCTGGGGCCCGACAGGCGTTTGGCTGATTGGCATTTTGGTCGCCTTCTCTGCATTAACATCGGTAAATGCGACCATCTTCACTGGTGCAAGAACGAACTATGCCTTGGGCCGGGATTTCAAACTGTTCTCTATTCTCGGTAAATGGAACAGTCAGGCTGCCGGTCCGGTAAATGCCTTTCTGGTGCAGGGATTGATTTCGCTGGCTTTGATTAGTCTGGGCCTGATTACCAGGAGTGGCTTCGAGACCATTGTAGAATATACGGCACCAGTATTCTGGTTCTTTTTTCTCCTGGTCGGCATCTCCCTGTTCGTTCTCCGGAGGAAGGCACCGGAGGTTTACAGGCCATTTCGCGTGCCCTTATATCCCGTGTTACCTGCAATTTTCTGTTTAAGCAGCGCTTATTTATTGTACTCCAGCTTGATGTATACAGGTGTTGGCGCCTTGGTTGGTATTGCTGTGCTGATCGTGGGCTTCCTTTTACAAATGTTCTTTCAGGCGGTACCCACGTTAGAACTAAATCAACCAAATATCTAACCTAAATTCAAGAATCATGAAAGCAGTAAAAGTCCTACTCGTTCTATTTGTCGCAGCTGCGGCTAGTAACCCTGTCCTTGCGCAACAACCTCCGAAAAAGCCCCAACTTGATGTGCCGTATGTGCCTACCAAACCAGCGGTGGTCAATGGCATGTTGAAGCTGGCCAATTTGAAAAAAGGCGATGTGCTTTACGATCTCGGCTGCGGTGACGGCCGGATTGTGGTTGCTGCCGCTAAACAATACGGTGTCACTGCGGTAGGTTATGATATCGATCCGGAACGGATTGCGGAGGCCAACGCGAATGCGAAGGCTGCCGGGGTAACCGATAAGGTGAAGTTTGTTAATGCCAACCTGTTTGACACCGACCTAAGTAAAGCTACAGTGATCACCATGTATTTGCTACCTACCGTAAACATGGAACTGCGACCTAAAATATTAAAGTTGAGACCTGGAACAAGGATCGTTTCACATGCTTTTGATATGGGCGATTGGGCACCAGAGAAAACAGAAATGGTTGATGGTGCAACATTGTATTTTTGGACCGTACCTAAAAGAAAATAGCTCAACAAGCGATGCTATATGTGGAAAGCGCCTGCAGTTTATCTGACAGGCGCTTTTCCATGGTGTGAAATCCCATTCTGGCTGAAAACAGGTGTTTGTAAATGATGAATTCATCAACTTTATATCTAAATGTTGATAATATATTAGTGATCGATAGGGTTAGAGTAAAAAATTTCCTTTTCGTAACGAAATTATTATGAAAATGTTATTTCAAATCTTACTATTTTACATTTAAGTAATAGAAAAACAGCCATTCCAGAAATTTTGATTCAAAATTTATCCTGAAAACCCATGAAAATGGTCGGGAGGGAAGAAAACTGCCCCAACATTTCGGAGATAGCGAAAGAAAGTTATACGATTTAGGGTCAGAGCAGCTTTACAACAATGATTCTGTTAACCATAAATAAGATCGCCTATGTAAAGATTTAAGATGAAGAATAAGCAAGAAAATTAATGCCTCTTCAATAAACCACGTAAATCAATAATCCCTAAACCTACATGAAGTATGAATTTTAATGTGCCTTACCAAAGGTTGAACTGCTGTCTTAAGCACAAAAATTTAACGCCCACCTTTAAACTTAAATTATCTAAAAACAAATTACTATTTGCATTAACTTTTACTTTTCTACAAACCAATGCCTACGCAAGTCCGATTAACATTGGCCTACCACATGTAAATTCAAATACAGGGAGCAACTTATATCCTGCGCTGCCCACAGCAACAAGGATGTCTTTGAAACTACTTCCTGGTAAGCCGCCGATTGATATCCGTGGTCGCGTGCTCGATGAGAGAGGCACGCCACTTCCAGGCGCATCCGTAAAGGTCAAAGGTACCGCTCAAGGCACGATGACGGATAGCAATGGTAATTTTAGCCTCAAAGGCGTAAGCTCCGATGCGATTCTGGTAATCTCCTTTGTGGGTTACGATCCCAGAGAGGTTAAAGCTGCGGCTACCCTAAACGTTTCTTTACAACCCAACAAATCAGATCTGGCGGAAGTAACCGTAATTGGCTACGGCACGCAGCGGAAGTCCGAAGTAACTGGTAGCATTTCCAGTGTAAAAGGAAGTGCACTTGCGGAGCAACCTGTGACCAGCTTTGAAGGTGCGCTGGGCGGTAGAGCCTCCGGTGTAAACGTCACGGTGAACTCCGGAAACCTGAATGAACCACCAGTATTCCGTATCCGTGGAACCAACTCCTTGTCGCTGAGTTCCTATCCACTGGTGGTTATTGATGGCGTACCGAGCTTCACAGGTGAAGAAGAGTCAGGTATCGGGAATGCTTCGAATAACCCGCTTTCTTCCATCAATCCTGCTGACATTGAGAGCATTGATATTGCCAAAGATGCCGCTGCAACCAGTATTTACGGTAGCCGCGCCGCTAATGGTGTGGTTTTCGTGACTACGAAAAAGGGGCGCATGGGAAAAGCTAAGGTGAACTTCTCCAGCACGCTGAACTTCAATACTGCCGCCAACCTGCCAAAGCTCCTGAACGCAGCACAATATGTAGAGCTCAAAAACGAGGGTCTGCGAAATGAAGGAACCTTCAATCCAGCTACAAACTACTACGACTTCTCTCTGGATGCTAACGGCAACCGTATAGACACCCGTTGGTACGACCATATTTATCGCACGGGCATATCCACGTTTAACAACGTAAATATTTCCGGCGCAACCGAATCCACCAAATATTACGCTTCTGTAGGGTACACCGATCAAGAAGGGATATTTCGTAAAACGGACTTCAACCGTAAGTCGGTGCTCTTCAACGTTGACAATAAAACAACCAATTGGCTAAGCATCGGCGCCAAGATTAACTATAACAACGAGCTTAATGCCTCAGCCATGTCCAATGGCTCTAGAGGTAATCAATCGGCTTCCGGCGGGATGGCGAGGGTTGCATTGATCAGTGCGCCCATTGTGGGACCATTCAATTCAGATGGCTCATACAACACCACCACGGCCGGCTTTCTGGGTCTTCAAGACAATGCGAGCCACCTTTCCGGGCAGTCCAGGCTTGGATTCTATAATCCTGTACTGTCGATGGATCACAACTATTCCAACAATAGGGTGAACAGCATCCAATCCAACGCCTACGTGGAAATTAAGCCACTATCCTGGTTATCCTTCAGGTCTATCTATGGTATAGATTATCGCTACGTAACCTTTGAGAACTACTTCAGTCCACTTACCGGTGAAGCGATTTCCACCAATGGAGCGAGTGCGAGCGTACAATCACGACGTGAACGCTGGGTTTGGACCAATACCTTGTCTGCAGACAAGCGCTTTGGTGACCACAGCTTTAACTTCTTACTTGGGGAGGAAGAACAGAAAACCGATGGTAACCAGTTCGGGGTTCGCGTAACCGGACAGACGGACCCCTTGTACACCAATATTCAGGGTGGCTGGCAGAATGTCTTTCTGAATAACACTTCAAATAATGTTTTCGATAACTACCTTTTTTCGCTTTTCACGCGTTTACAATACAACTACCAGCAGAAATATTTCCTCACTGGTAACTATCGTGTTGATGAATACTCTGCCTTGGGTGCCAACAACAAAAGAGGTACATTCTGGGGCTTTTCTGCAGGATGGGATGTGGCCAAGGAAAGCTTCTGGTCGCAGGCAGGGCTGGAAGATGTGGTGAACAGCCTGAAGTTCCGTGCAAGTTACGGTAAGGTGGGTAATGTTGGTGGGTTGAGTGATTTTGGCGCCATCAATACCTATTCCGCGGCACTTTATGGCGGTCAGTCGGGCTTAATCTATTCCGCTACAGGGAACTCCGACCTTCGCTGGGAAACCAGCAAGAAAACTGACGTAGGTGTAAACTTTGGCTTGTTCGGCAACAAGATCACCGGTGAGTTGGCCTATTACAGGAACAACATCGATGGCTTGATCTTCGGTGTTCCGCTGCCTCCTTCAGTTGGTATTCCAAATTCCAACGCGAATTCCATCATGCAAAACGTAGGTCGAATGTATAATCAGGGATTCGAGTTTTCCATTGGTGGTGCCCCGATACGTAAGGAGAATTTCAGCTGGAATGCAAACTTCAACTTAACAACCAACAAGAACCAGGTGCTTGAACTTGCGGAAGGTGTTCCAAGTATCATCTCGGGTACCAACGACGCCTTAACGATCACCTTACCAGGCTATTCTGCCGGTATGCTCTATGCGGTTCGTACCGGCGGTGTAGATGCTGCTACCGGTCGGAGGATCTTCCTGGATCAATCCGGAAGAAAGGTTTTCTATCAGCATGTCGCCGGTGCTGGTGCTCCATCACCATACCAATGGTCTTATGAAGATAATACCCAGGCACCAGCCATCACACCATCGTCTGATGCGGTGATCTACAAGCAGTCTGCACCGAAGGTCTTCGGAGGTTTGTCGAACGTGTTCAACTACAAAGGTTTTGAATTGAACATCTTGCTAACTTACCAGCTTGGTGGCCACATGATGAATGGTACCCAGGCCTCCCTGCGCGACAACCGCTTTTGGAACAATGAAGTGGACATGCTGCGCAGATGGCAGCAGCCGGGACAGCAAACGGACATTCCGAGGGTGATTAATGGGGATAACGTTTCCAATGGCAACACCATGCCGCTCGACATTAATGTGAGTTCTACCGACTTCCTGCGGTTAAAAAGTGCACAGCTTTCCTATAACCTGCCCTCGAGCTTCATCAGCAAGTTTAAGCTGACGAATACAAGAGTGTTTGTAAGTGGACAGAACCTGTGGCTGTTAACCAACTACTCCGGGGTAGATCCAGAGGTAACGACAAATGCAAACAGCGCGATCGCACAGGGGATCGACAAGAACCAGAGTCCTAACGCAAGGACCATTGTTTTAGGTTTAAACTTTGGCTTCTAAACCCCCGCTTGTAAACATGAATTTCAAACACCAAATTAAAAACAAGATGATTAAGAGATCATTTCTATATAGATATAGCCTTCAAATGCTACTTTTTGCAGGTACGGGATTAACATTGCTGCCTGCTTGTAAGCGAAGCGAATACCTGAACCCGCAGCCTTCAACGTTGATTACAGATGTGGATGCATTCTCAACTGCAGAGCGCATTCAGGCACAGGTGAACGGGATTTATTTCAGGTTGAAGGCAGGAGATTTCCTGGGTTCCTTTTACTTTGTGGCTAGTGAAGCCCGTGCCGGGGATTTCATTTCCACGAACCTGAACGCTGCTGCGGCGGCGACCACCTACCAGCTGCTCACCGTTACCACTACGGAGGAAGTGCAGGAGATCTGGGAAGATGGCTACCAGGCCATTAATGCGGCAAATGTTTTCATAGATGGCATGAACAACGGAGGAACAGCCGTCGTAGGCGATGCTCTCGCCAGTAACTACATTGCAGAAGCAAGACTGGTGCGCGCAGTTGCTTACTACTATCTGCTGCAACTCTATGCACAACCATATGCCAATGGCGCGGGCTCCAAACCAGGTTTGCCACTTCGCCTTACCGGTAACAACAACAGTGGCAGCTACGATTTGAAGAGGAGCACGGTGAAGGAAACTTACGATCAGATCCTGGAGGACCTTAACTTCGCAGAACAGAACCTGCCAGACAACTACAGCGCTCCATTGCTGAACACCACGCGTGCACATAAGAATACTGCTATCGCCTTAAAAACTAAGGTGTATCTAAGTATGCAGGATTACCAGAATGTTATTCTCGAAGCAAACAAGATCGTTTCTGCCGCTGCACCATTTACCTCCCCGGTTCGGGTAGCACATGCGCTGAACCCAAGTGTGCTTACGGTATTTAATCCACCTTATACCACTACGGAATCTATATTCTCGATGCCTTTCAGCAATAATGATGCACCTGGAAGTTCCCTGGGCTCGTACTTTCTGCCAGGTACCGGCGATGGTGGTTCCCCGACCAGCAATGGCGCCGGAAATCTCAACCTGAATCCTAACGGCCTACCAGCAGATCCAAGTTGGACAGCAGCAGATGACCGTCGGCAGTTTTTACTTCAGGGCACCAGAACAGGCAGACTTTGGCTAACGAAGTTCAAGCAAGCTTCACCATACCTGGATTATGTTCCCGTAATCCGCTACCCTGAAGTATTACTGAACCTTTCTGAAGCCTTGGCAAGAACAAATGCCGGGGTAGATGCGCGTGCAGTAGCCTTGTTATCGGCCGTGCGCAATCGTTCAGATAAGACAACGAGCTACACGCAGGCAAGCTTTGCAGATAATGCCGCCCTGATTGCAGCAATCGTTAAGGAAAGACACATAGAGTTTCTAGGCGAAGGTATTCGCAACGCGGATATCATGCGACTACAGCTTGACATCCCTGCTAAACCGGCCCATTCTGTTCCTGCAGCTTCGCCATCTTCACCAAATTACATCTTCCCAATTCCGAGTGATGAATTGCTGCTGAACAAACTGATTGAAAATAATTAAACCACATGACCCAATTATATGATTGCTAAAAACATCATTTACGGACTGGTCTTTACGGCGGTAAGCACTTTCGCCCAAGCCCAGGCACAGTCGGTCGCCCCAAGCCCCGGAGAACACTTTGGCTTCAACATTGGCGACGACTACAAGCTGGCAACCTATACACAAACTGAAGCTTACTTTAAAAAGCTTGCCGCTTCAAACCGGACTAAACTCGTTGATATCGGCATGACCGAAGAAGGGCGCCACCAGTATATGCTGGTGGTCTCTTCTCCGGAGAATATCAAAAAGCTGGATCAGTACAAGAAGATCTCACAGCAGCTTGCCCGTGCGGAAAACATGACTGACGAGCAAGCGAAAGCGCTTGCAGCGCAAGGTAAACCCGTGGTCTGGATTGATGGGGGACTACATGCCACAGAAACCGTTGGCGCACATCAGCTGATTGAAACGGCTTACCAGCTGGTGAGTCGCACAGATGCTGAAACGAACCGGATCCTGGATAACGCGATCATCTTGCTGGTACATTGCAATCCAGATGGACAGGAGTTGGTATCCAATTGGTATATGCGTAACGAGGACCTCAAGAAGCGCGACACACGTGTGCCGGTATTGTATCAGAAGTACATTGGTCACGATAATAACCGTGATTTCTACATGATGAACATGAAGGAAACACAGAACATGAGTCGCCAGCAGTACGTTGAATGGATGCCCCAGATCATCTATAATCATCATCAGACCGGTCCCGCAGGAACAGTACTTGCAGGCCCGCCATACCGCGATCCTTTCAACTTCAACTACGACCCCCTGGTAATCACCAGCCTTGATGGGGTAGGTGCGGCCATGAATAACCGGTTAAATGCGGAAGGTAAGCCCGGCTACTCCCAACGTGCGGGTTCGGTGTATTCAACCTGGTGGAACGGTGGATTACGCACCACGCCATATTTCCACAACATGATCGGTATTCTTACAGAGATCATCGGCGGACCAACACCAGCTTCCATTCCCTTTGTTCCGGACCGCCTAATTCCAAATGGCGCAACTCCAAATCCGGTGATGCCGCAGGCATGGCACTTCCGCCAGTCCATTGATTATTCGGTATCACTTAACTATGCCGTGCTGAACCAGGCGGTAAATGAATCACAGAACCTCCTGTTTAACATCTATAAGATGGGTAAAAACTCCATTGTACGTGGGCAGCAGGATAACTGGACCTTATCGCCAAAGCGCGTTGCAAGCATCAAGGCCGCCGTTCAGGCAGATCAGAAGAACACTGCAGGCAATAATGCTGAAGGCGCAGGGGCAAGATCGGCCGGTGTTCCCATGAAGTATTTCGACGCGGTGTTTAAGAACCCTGAACTTCGTGATGCAAGAGCCTATGTGCTTCCTGCAGATCAACCCGATTTCCCAACTGCAGTGAAATTTATCAATGCCCTTGTACGCTCCGGTATTCTCGTGCACCAGGCAAGTTCTAACTTCAGCATTGCAGGCAAGAACTACCCTAAAGGTTCCTATGTGGTAAAGACAGATCAGGCATTCCGGCCACATGTGCTGGATATGTTTGAACCCCAGGACCATCCAAACGACTTCCAGTATCCGGGTGGCCCGCCGGTAAGACCGTACGACATGGCGGGTTGGACGCTAGCCTACCAGATGGGCGTTAAGTTCGATCGTGTGCTTGAAGGCTTCGAAGCACCATTGCAGCGTCTGGAAGCCGGGAAAGTGCAGGCGCCTTTAGCGCAGCAGGTAACAGCTTCCTCCAAAGGTTATTTCCTCAGCCCTGCGGCAAATAATAGCTTCCTGTTGGTAAATGATCTTTTGAAAGCAGGCATTCCCGTTTCAAGAACCACCAAAGCAGCGGATAACGTTCCAGCCGGATCATTTTACGTTCCAGCTAAGGGGCTTGAAGTTTTAAAGCAAAGCGGCCTGAAATACGGCACGATTGCCCGTGCGGCCAACAAGAAACCTGCTGATGCGACAAACATCAGCGCCAGCCGCATTGCACTTTATGATCAATACGGTGGCTCCATGCCTTCAGGCTGGGTGCGCTGGATCATGGAACAGTTCCATTACCCCTTTGAGGTGATCTATCCGAAAGATGTTGATCAGGGAAATCTGAATGCCAGGTTTGATGTGATCTTGTTCATTGACGGTGGAATACCTCCAGTTGGAGAAACCGCGCCAAACCCGAGAAACCAACAACCCAAACCGGAGGAGGTCCCTGCAAAATACCACAAAATGCTTGGAACCATCACACCACAGCAGTCTATTCCGCAGCTTAAAAGCTTCCTGGAAAAGGGCGGGAACATCGTTACCGTAGGTACAAGTACCAACCTGGTTTACCACCTTGGCTTGCCGGTTCAAAATGCGCTGGTTGAGGTAAAGGGCGACAAAGAAGTTCCACTGCCCGGAGATAAATTCTATATTCCAGGTAGTATCTTGAAGGTGAATGTGGACAATACACAGCCGAGTACCTGGGGCATGGAAAGCATAGCCGATGTGGTATTTGACCATAGTCCGGTGTTCCGCTTAACCGAAGAGGCCGAGAAACAGCAGATCAAGCCCTTAGCCTGGTATGGCGATGATGATGCGCTGCGGAGCGGATGGGCCTGGGGCCAGCAATACCTGAAGAAAGGTGTGGCGGCCTTCGTTGCACCGGTAGGCAAAGGAAAGCTGTTCGCCTACGGACCGGAAATTACCTTCCGGGCACAGTCTCACGGCACTTTTAAATTGCTGTTTAATGAATTATATAAAAACAAATAGGCCTTAGATAACATCAAAAACCCTATAATACCGAACAAAACCGAATACCATTATGAAAGCACAACTATTAGGCTTGTTCCTAATCGGCGGATTGACTTACACGGTCTCTGCACAAGAGAATCTGAAGTACCAGCTGCCGCCACAGAGCATTGTAGACCTCGTGGATGCCCCCTCTAATCCGGTCATCCAGTTCAACAAAACCGGCAGTATCATGCTCATTCTGCAGTCGCCGGGATTTGCATCCATCGAAGACATCTCCCAGCCTGTAATTGGCGTCGCCGGTCTAAAGGTTACGCCAAACAATAACTCCACCGCTGCCGAGGTTTCCGGCGTCTACGAAAGCCTGATCATCAAGGACGTTAAAACAGGTAAAGAATCCCGTCTCAGCGGACTACCTGCCAAATACCGGATCACCAATATCAGCTGGAGCCCCGATGGGAACTACATCGCTTTTAGTAACAATGACCTTAAAGGCGTGGAGCTCTGGGTGGCGGACATAAAGTTGCTGAAAGCTACCAAACTTTCCAATGATCTCTTAAATGATGCTGTAGGAACTACTTTACAATGGCACCCGGATGGTAAACACATCCTGGCGCAGTTTATAGGTCCATCCCGCGGTGCAAAGCCTGAAGAACCAATGGTGCCAACCGGTCCGGTGATTCAGGAAAATTTAGGCGTAGTTACACCTTCGAGAACCTATCAGTACCTACTGAAGAATGCCTACGACGAGCAGCTGATGGATTATTATCTAACCTCCCAACTGAAGTCGGTTGACCTGGAGGGCAATGCCGTAAACATCGCAACACCTCAGATCTATAGAGCCGCTTCCTACTCACCCAACGGTAAATACCTGATGGTGCAGACTATTCAAAAACCATATTCCTACCTGGTTCCGATCAACTATTTTCCTTTGAACACGGACGTACTGGACGCATCGGGTAAACTGGTGAAAGCATTGTATCGTGCGCCGCTGGCTGATAAACTACCAACCGGTTTTGACGTTGTGGCTACGGGTCCGCGCAACTATGAATGGCGTGCTGATGCACCGGAGACCCTGGTCTGGGCAGAAGCGCAGGATGAAGGAAATCCTAAAAACAATGTGCCTTTCCGCGATGCCCTTTTCGCGCTCAAAGCACCGTTCGATCAACAGCCACAGAAGCTATTTGCCATGGCGACCAGGTTTGGCGGTGTAGAATGGGGTAATGCTTCCTACGCAATCGTGAAGGAGCGCTGGAGAAAAGACAGGACCTCCAAGATGACCCTGATCAATCCGGAGACTGGAAAAGTGCTGAAAGCCATGCCAACAACCTCCTCTGAAAATGCATACATCGACCCGGGTCGGTTTGTGCATGCCAAAGCAGCTAATGGTGATAACATGCTGGTATTTGATAAAGGTAGCCAGCCAACCGTCTATACCATTGGTACAGGCGCCTCTCCGCAGGGCGACAGACCTTTCGTGATGAAATGGAATTTGATTAGCAACAAGCAGGACACTTTGTTCAAGTCGAAAGCTCCTTTCTACGAAGAGCCAATTTACTTTGACAAGTCAGGGTCCTTGTTCATTTCCAGGGAATCGACAGCCGAAACACCAAATGTTTATGCCATCAATCTAAACACCAAAAAGGAACAGAAGGTCACCAACTTTGCAGACCCGTATCCATCTTTGAAAGGTGTACAGAAGTCATTGTTGTCTTACCCAAGGAAAGACGGTGTTAAACTTTCAGCAACCCTGTACTTACCAAAGGATTATAAAAAAGAAGATGGACCATTGCCGGTGCTGATCTGGGCTTACCCAAGAGAGTTCAAGAGCTTAAGTGCTGCCGGCGAGGTAAAGGGATCACCATACCGGTTTACCAGACTGGCGTTCCGTTCACCGGTGTTTTGGGTAACCCGTGGATTTGCTGTGCTGGATAACGCGGATATGCCGATTGTTGGGGTAGGGAAGAATGAACCTAATGACACCTTCCTGGAGCAGATTGAAGATAACGCAACCTCACTGATCGACTATATTGTGAACATGGGTGTTGCAGATCGCAGCCGCATCGCAGTGGGTGGTCACTCTTATGGTGCCTTCATGACCGCAAACCTATTGGCGCATACCAAGTTGTTCGCCGCAGGCATTGCAAGAAGTGGTGCTTACAACAGAACGCTTACGCCTTTTGGCTTCCAGGGTGAAGAAAGAACTTATTGGCAGGCACCAGAGGTTTACAACCGCATGGCACCGTTCAACTACGCAGATAAGATAAAAACACCTTTACTGATGACGCACGGCATCGATGACGACAACTCCGGAACTTTCCCGATCCAAAGTGAACGTCTGTACAGTGCCGTAAAAGGTCATGGCGGAACTGTGCGACTGGTGATGTTACCAAAGGAGTTTCACGGTTACAGAAGCCGGGAGTCTGTATTACATACCTTCTGGGAGCAGGATTCCTGGTTAGAAAAATATGTGAAGAACAAAAAATAAGCGGAAGAAGTAATCCAACGAAAGGTTGCTCATTGATAAAGTGGGCAACCTTTTTCGTTTAGCTATTTTTCTTATCATAGGTCAACAATGATCTGTCTTTTACGCTCGACATTTGATTCAGCTAAAACAGAAGAACATGTACAATCTAAAAGTTATAACCTCAACGGTAAGACCAGGTCGTAAAGGGCCGATCATTGCCCAATGGATCGCTGAGCAGGCACAAGCCTCAGGCTTCTTCAACGTTGAAGTACTCGACCTTGGCGAGATCAACCTGCCTGTCATGAATGAACCTGTTCACCCGGTCATGAAACAATATACCCATGAACATACCAAAGCATGGAGCGCCAAAATCGATGAAGCAGATGCTTTCATTTTCGTCACCGCAGAATATGACTATAGCTATCCGGCGCCACTCAAAAATGCGCTTGAATACCTGGTTCAGGAATGGTCCACCAAACCTGCAGGGATTGTAAGTTACTCCATCGGGCCTTTTGCAGGCGTTAGAGCCGCAAAGGAGTTGAGAAATGATCTGCTTTCTTTAAAATGCATCTCCCTTGCGGAAATGGTGAACATCCCTTTGATCGATGAGTCTATTGCGGAGGATGGGAGCTTCAACCCTAAACAGCAGATTATCAGAGCAACGACCGCCATGTTACCTGCATTGAACAAATGGACCAAAGGACTGGAAATGATCAGAAAGGATCAATAGCGCGGACATTATATATTGAAGTAAAAAGCGGGCGCTTGTGACATTTCACAGGCGCCCGCTTCATTTATCTCAGTATTGCCTGTAAGCAGTTTTAACAATATCATAATACATTATTAGCACTACTTTATATTTTGCAGTGTTTGAATAATCATTGCGGCAATGGTCATAAATATTTGATGATGACTTAATACAACGGGGATAGCTTTGATCCCAGTCAACAATCAAGATTTATGAAACAAAGTTTTACGCGTCATTTAACTGCTGCTTTGCAGCACTATGCCGTACTATTATGTGTCTTCGCAATCACAGCAAGTACACAGGTGTCCGCGGCAGTGCAGCAAGCAGCAAAAACCATCAGGGGTCAGGTTAAGGATCAGAAAGATCTAACTTTACCCGGCGTCTCCATCTTCATCAAAGGCACCAAGACAGGAACCACAACTGGCCAGCAAGGTGAATTCTCCATTGAAGCCAAGGCAGGCGACGTACTCGTCGTTCGCTCCATTGGATTTCTCGCCAGGGAGGTCCCGATAGGCAATGCTGATTTCTACAGCATTGTGCTCGAAGAAGATGCACAAGGACTTTCCGAAGTCGTGGTAACCGCGCTTGGTGTAAGAAAGGAAAAAGCCAAACTGGGCTATGCTGTTCAGGAAGTTCAGGGCGAAAGCCTAGTGAAAGCCAGAGAGCCGAATATCATCAATTCCCTTACGGGCAGGGTCGCAGGCTTGAACATTCAGAACTCCACCGACATCTTTCAGGAACCGGCCATTTCACTTCGGGGCAGAAAGCCATTGATTGTCATTGATGGTATTCCGGACCAGTCCGCCGACTTATACAAGGTTAATGCGGATGATATTGAGAGCATGACCATCTTAAAAGGCGCTAGTGCTTCCGCATTGTACGGTTCAATCGGTCAGAATGGAGCCATTATGATCACCACAAAAAGGGGTAAGGGTAGCGGTGTCAGTGTAGAGTTGAATTCCTCAACCCAGTTCCAGCCAAGCTTCATCCGGATTCCGGAGGTGCAAACCAAGTATGGTGCTGGCTTCAAGGGACAGTATACTTACATCGACGGATCCGGTGGCGGACCAGAAGGTTCAGGCTGGATCTGGGGCCCGGAGCTTGACAAACGGGATCCATCAACCCCTAGCGGCTATTTTGAAACACCACAGTTTAACAGTCCGGTAGATCCGGCTACAGGTAAATTGCAGCCGCTGCCGTTCCTTTCCCGTGGAAAAGACAATATCCAAGACTTTTTCCGCACAGGTATCATCTCCAGCAATAACATCAGTATCACCCAGAGTTCCGACAAGGGTGCTTTCCGGGCAACGGCTTCACATATTTACCAGCAGGGCGTTGTGCCGAATACCGACTTGAAGAACAGTTCCTTCGGTGTTTCTGGTAACTACAAGCTGTCAGAGGCCTTTAGCCTGGACGCACGCTTAAGCTACAACAGACAATACACAAAGAACTTTCCTGCAGTAGGTTATGGTCCTACGAATTATCTTTACAACCTGGTACTCTGGACCGGTGCGGACGTAAGCGTTAAAGACCTGCGCGACTATTGGGTGCCCGGCCAGGAAGGCCTGCAACAACGTAATTACAACGTTTCCTACTACAACAATCCATACTTCCAGGCTTATGAATACTTACAGGGCTATCAAAAAGATAATGCCTTTGGATCCCTTGATCTGAACTATAAGATCAGTCCGGCATTTAACATCAAGTTCCGCAATGGTATAAACACCTATGGATTGAACCGTGATTACAAAGAGCCTAAAAGCTACATCGGTTATGGTAACAAATCCCGCGGGCAGTATACGGTCGAAACCGGCAACTACTTCGATATTGCCTCGGATCTGATCGTAGATTATAACCATAGCTTTTCAGAAGACTTTAAGATCCATGCACAGCTTGGTGGTTCTAATTATTACAGGCGACACCTATATGGCTCCAGCAATACCGACGGATTAAATATTCCTGGTTTTTACAACCTGAGTAATTCCGCGAACCCGATACAAGGCACAAACTTCCTTGAAGAAAGACGAACCAGCAGTGTGTATGGTGTATTGGACCTGGAGTTTATGCATGGCATTTACGTCACCGCCACCGGCAGAAATGACATCATCTCCACGCTGCCAACAGCAAACAACAGCTTCTTTTATCCTTCAGTCACTGGTTCAGTGGTGATTTCTCAATTAACGAAACTGCCCGACTGGTTCAGCTACCTCAAAGCAAGAGGATCCTGGTCGAGAGTTTCCAGTGCGACGTTGAATGATAATGCTTATACCTATAGCTACCTCGCAGCATACGGAAAAGGTACCACCTGGAACAATACACCTGCATTAACTTTCGGCAACGTGCTCTTAAATAATGCGCTGAAGCCACAAACATCAGACAGCTGGGAAGTTGGTTTAGACACCAGGTTCCTGAATAATCGCATCAGCCTGGAAGCAACGTATTATCAAACGCGTGATTTCAATAATATTGTTTCCATACCAGTATCCGTTGGAAGTGGCTACAGTACTCAACTTGCAAATGGAAATGTTTACCAGCGCAGGGGGATGGAGTTTGTGCTCTCCGGCACACCTGTAAAAGGCACCAGTTTTAGCTGGGATATTGCTGCGAACTTTAGCAAATACCGTCGCTTCCTGAAAGAAATCTATGGCGGCGCAGAAACGTTGAACAACCTTCGGGTGGGCGATCGCATGGATAAGATCTTCACCACGGTTTACCAAACTGATCCATCCGGAAATATCGTTTATGGTAGCAACGGATTTCCACTGAACGACACCTTCTCAAGGTCCGTTGGTAATCAGGATCCAGACTGGACCTACGGGCTGGAGAATACTTTCAACTATAAAAATGTGAGTTTACGCTTTCTGGTTGATGGTCGCATTGGCGGAATGATGTACTCAACGACCAATCAGAAAATGTGGTGGGGCGGCACACATCCCGGAACCGTTAATCAGTACCGTGTGGATGCAAATGCAGGCCTGTCCACTTTCGTCGGCGAGGGCGTGATCATCACTGGTGGCCAGCTAACGTACGATGCAAACGGCAATATTGTAGCCGATACCCGGACTTTCGAAAAAAATAGCCAGGCGGTGAATTATATCGACTACATGACCAATACCAGCAATGCCGCATACAACAACTATAATTATTTCTCCCAGACTTTCCTGAAGTTGCGGGAAGTCGCCTTAACGTACCGTGTTCCTGGTAAGTTGCTGGGTAAATCTTTCCTAAAAAGCCTTGATGTTTCAGCCGTTGGCAGAAACCTGCTCCTGTTCTCTGATATGCCGAACGTCGATCCAGATCCAGGTAGAGATGATCTGCAGACGCCATCAAGCCGCTCCATTGGTTTTAACCTCAACCTAAGATTCTAAGCTACTATAAATGAAAAAGTTAATATTATCCCTTCTTGCTGCGGTGTTTATCCTGCAGTCCGGATGTAAGAAGTTCGAAGATTTTCAAACTGATCCCAATAAATCGACGGTAGCCACGCCAGACCTGCTGCTCGCGACCATAGAACAACAGGCTTTCCGCAGTACGGATGTTCAGGTGGCATTTGCTTCCAGGCAGCTGGTCTTTACGGACAATGTAAATAATCAGCAGTATTACGGATGGAACCGTGGAAGCTTCGCAGCATACGACAACCTTAGGCAGGTGCTTAAAATGGAACAATCTGCTATTGCACAGAACAAAGCGGAATACCTCGCCCTCGCAAAATATTACCGCGCATGGTATTTCCTGCAGCTCACCCAGATGTTCGGCGATATCCCGTATTCAGAAGCATTGAAAGGCGAGGAGCAGGTTGCTATGCCAAAGTACGATCAACAGCAAGATATTTACCTTAGCATCCTGAACGACCTGAAGGCTGCTAATGCATCCATCACGGCTGCCACACCCGCAGTGTTGGGCGATATTGTTTATGGCGGTAATATGCAGCAATGGAAGAAAGCAATTAATTCCTTGTCGCTGCGGGTGCTAATGAGCCTTTCCAGACGCGCCAACGAACCAGTATTAGAGCTCCAGAAACGTTTCGCGGAAATCGTTAACAATCCTGCCGAATACCCAATCTACAGTTCCAATGCAGATAATGCACAACTGAAGTATTTTGACCTGCAGGATAACCGCTATCCCTACTTCAATAGCAACGACATGCAGACCACGCAGTATATGGAGGAGACGTTTGTGGATCTGCTAAAATCGCTTAATGATGTACGGCTATTCAGCTTTGCGGACAAAGCACCGAAGTTCTCGAGCTTGCCTGCCACAGACTTCAACGCCTATGGCGGGGTTAAAGGCAGTGCTCCGGTAAGCGAGAACAATGCACGTACCGTAGCGGGCGAAGCCTCAAAGATAAACCCGAGATTCTACCGCAACCCAACAAACGAGCCGAGTATTGCTTTGGGGTTTGCGGAACTGCAGTTTATTCTCGCAGAGGCTGTACAGCGTGGCTGGATTGCAGGGAATGCTGCAACCTATTATGCAGCAGGTATTCGGGCCTCCATGCAATTCTATGGTATTGATGAGGCCGCCATAAACCAGTATCTGCTGCAGAACACCGTGCAACTGACCTCCGCCAATGCGCTTCAGCAAATATTAACGCAGAAGTATATTGCTTCTTTCATGAACAGCGGCTGGCAACCATTCTTCGAGCAACGTAGAACGGGTATTCCGGTGTTCGATGTATCCGGCGCCGGTATGCTAAACAATAAAGTGATTCCAAAACGCTGGATGTATCCAGAATCAGAGTTACGCCTGAACCAGCAACATGTTACCGAAGCCATTAGCCGCCAATACCCTGAAGGTGATAACATCAACGGCACCATGTGGATACTTAAACCCTAAAATTTCAGATATTTAATTATGTATAAAATCATGATCACGCTTGGCCTGGCAATATGCAGCCTGCAATGCTTTGCCCAGGAACGTAAAACCATTTACATCATTGCTGATGGCATTCCTGCCGATGTCATCGAGCGACTCAACCTTCCCAATATGAACCGGATCATCAAGGAGGGTAGTTACCTCCGGATGCAGGTGGGTGGGGGGAAAGGTACCTATAGCGAAACGCCGACCATTTCAGCCGTGGGGTACAACAGCATTATGACAGGGGTTTGGTACAACAAACACAATGTGCCCGACAACGACATCAAAGCGCCGAACTACAACTACAAACACATCTTTAGTCTGCTCAAGGCACAATACCCAAAGAAGAAAACGGCAATCTTCTCCAGTTGGACAGATAACCGGACCAAATTACTTGGCCATGGGCTTGCTGCAACGGGCAACTTCAAAGTTGACCAATATGCAGACGGCTATGAACTGGATACCGTCAACTTTAAACACGATAAAAGCCGTGAATTCATGCACCGGATCGATGAACAGGTGGTAAAAGATGCGGTGCAGTCGATTAGAAAGGATCCTGCAGATCTAAGCTGGGTTTACCTGGAGTATACCGACGACATGGGGCACATGTATGGCGATTCACCCCAGTTTGAAGATGCCGTTAAAAAACTGGACCTGCAGATCGGTAAAATTTACGAGGCAATCAATTGCCGGAAGCAGCAGTTTAAGGAGGATTGGCTGTTGATGATCACCACGGACCATGGCCGGGATGAAAAAACCGGAAAGGGGCATGGTGGACAGTCCGATCGTCAACGCAGCGGCTGGATGATTAGTAATTATCCTGAGCTGAATGCCTATGCCAGGTACTATGATCCTATGATCGTAGACATCATGCCGACCATTGCGACTTTCATGCAGGTAACACTTCCAGCAGAAGTGAAAAGGGAAGTAGATGGAACAGCACTGATCGGACCACTCTCCATCGCTGATGTAAAAGTAAATTATTTTCAGGGCGGTATCGACATCAGCTGGAAAGCACTGGCACCAGAAGGTAAATTGAAAATTCTGGTAACTAAGACGAATAACTTCAAAGTGGGTGGCCAGGACGATTATGAACTATTGGCGGAAGTGCCCGTTGCAGACCGGCACAAGTTCATCAAGCTGAACACAGCAGCGAACTTTTACAAGATCGTCTTAGAAGCACCACATAATTCCATCAATCAATGGATTGTCTTGGAACCAGCGAAATAGTTTTTAAAGATAATATCCGACAACGATCAACAGGATCCTGAACCGTGTAAAATCCCCGTTCAAGCACCCGGAGTAAACCCTTAAGCCTTACAAGCCTGCTGCGCCTGCTGAAGCCACCTCATGGTCCTGCTCCACAGAACCGCCGGAGACGCCTATTGCACCGATGATCCTGCCTGAAGCATCCTTGAGCAGCACGCCACCTGGAAAGGTGATCAATCCACCGTTGGAATGCTCAATGCCGTACAAAGGACCGCCAGGCTGAGACAGCTTACCAATTTCGCCAGTGTTCATATCGAAGAACCTGGCGGTCTTGGCTTTTCTGATCGAAATATCAACGGAGCCTAACCAAGCATTGTCCATCCGGTGGAAGGCCACCAGGTTTGCACCCTCATCAACGATGGCAATGTTCATCGGCACCCCGATTTCTGTCGCCTTTGCTTTTGCTGCTATAGACAGTTGTTCCGCTTGTTCTAGTGTTATGCTCATAGTCTTGTACTTGTAAAGGTTAATACCTTCCCTAATTTACAATATCTGTCAAAAATAACAAGATTACCGTACTTGATTTTCAAGAAATTAACCTCGGACTACCAGGGACAGCTTGCCGGTTCCGGAAAATACTCCTCACTGATGTATTTTAAGGTAGGGCCGTCTTCGGCAATCAAGGCATACTTAGCGATACGCGCGCCGGCTTCCTGCACCGTGCTTGTACCCTGGTGTGCCGTAAAATCGGTCTGCGTATAACCGGGGCATACCATGTTCACCTTGAAAGCCGTATCGCGGAGTTCATAAGCCAGATTGATGGTGTACATGTTCAAAGCCGCTTTGCTGGATTGATAAATCACCAGCTTATTGTGGTAAGAGGCGCTCTCTGGATCTCCGGCAAGGCTCAATGATGCCATGGCCGTCGTCAAATTCACCATGCGCGGCGCCGGAGCATTGCGCAGCAGATCAATGAAAGCTTGTGTAACCCGGACCACGCCAAATACGTTCGTGTCGTAAACCGCCTTAAACTGCTCCACGCTCGTTTCCAGGGCCGACTGCTCAAAGCCTCCCGAGATCCCTGCATTGTTCACCAGGATATCCAGGGCCTTCAGTTTAGCACCAATGGTGGCCCGTGCGGCATCCACCGAAACCTGATCGGTAACATCCAGTTGGATGGCCTCCACATTGTTAATCCCTTCGGCCTGAAGCTGCGCGACTGCAGTAGCACCCTTCGCGATATCCCGGCAGGCCAGATAAACATAAATCCCTTGTTGGGCGAGAATCTTTGAAACTTCCAGGCCTATACCTTTGTTGGCGCCTGTAACTAATGCTGACTTCATATTGTATAAATTTGATGTCCCGAAATTAGCGTTCAGCGCGAGGGGAGAATAGGACGGATCTCCCTATTTAGGGGACAAATCCTGTGTCTCCTTCAAATAGGAGCGGACCGTCTTGCCACTGTGCTTCCGGAACAACCTGGAGAAATAGCCCGGATCACTGAAGCCAAGGGAATAGGCCAGTTCCTTCACTGACATATCTGCATACTGGAGTCTACGCTGCGCTTCCAGCATGATCCTGCTGGTGATCCATTCCTTGGGCGAAAGACCCGAGAATTCCTTCACCACGCTGTATAAATTCCCAGGCGTCATATTCAGCTGTGCTGCAATTTCATGTACCTCATGCTGTTCTACCAGCTGCTGTTCCACGGCCATTTTAAAAGCGGTAAATTTAGATAACTTGGGATTTACAGGCCGGAAGCTGTCGCTTTGCTCAAAATAAGCGCTGTTGAACTCTGTCAACAAGGTATTCAGATGCGCCAGGATAATGTCCACATCCTGAGGACGTCCTGTGCTGTGCAACAGCTGAAACAGACTGGAAAACAGCGATTTTACCCGGGCTTTAGCAGCGGCATTAAAGCGGATGATGTTTGTGTTCAGGGGGTTCAACAGGAAGGGAAAACGGTTTGGAAGCAGGGCTAAGGTATCCTCATCAAAGCCGAGCTTGTAATTCTCATGCTGGCCTTTTGCAATGGGGTTGCAGAAAACCTGGTTGGGTATGCCAAAGACCATCTCGCTGGCGGCAAGGGTAACATCTTCCAGATCGATCGTGTACGTTTCCCTGCCCTGATCAACAAACACAAAATAGTAGAACGACAGGCGATGCGGCTGCAGCAATTGTTGTAAAGCAGTTGCGGGCAGTGCGACCTTGCAGTTTTCATTGAGCGTGATCGGCAGCCTGTGGTGATGTTTGATCTTATTCAATAATCCTTTGGTGTCTTGCAGGTGATTCATGGCCATGTTTATTGATCAAACAAAACTAGACATTTGGAAGTTGTTTACGCAGATTTGATTTGAACAGGAATAGATCAGGCTGCCATTGCTTTGCAGCTTTAAAAGGCATAGTTTTGCATAGCTCACTTATACACACATCTTAATGGCAGAACCGACGCCGCCGCACACTTACATTCATGGAAAAGGAGAAATGAGCTGCCGCATCCGGTCGTTCAAATGGGAAACCACCGTATTGGGCCCCATTAATACCTGGCCGGACCCTTTGCTGATCGCGGTTAACCTACTGCTGGATTCCAGTTTTCCAATGCTCATCTGGTGGGGACCTGATCTCATTCAATTTTATAATGATGCCTATCTTAAGATTCTAGGAACAGACGCATCTAGCAGACATCTGAATGTAATTGGAAAAAAAGGCGAAGACTGCTGGCCGGAAACCTGGCAAAAAGTTAAGGGCTTAATTGAGCGTGTGTTAAGTTCTGGGGAGTCTGAGTTCGTGGAAGATGAGCTGGTGCCGATCTACAGAAACGGGAAGATGGACAATGTTTACTGGACCTATGCCTATAATCCCCTGCGGAACAGGCTTGGTATTCCGGAAGGTATTATGGTGGTCTGCACCGAAACAACACTTACCCAGGAGCGGCTGCAGCAGAACGAACAGCAGCTGCAGCGGGTGCTCGACCACATGGCCGAAGGCGTGGGGATCGTTGACCTTAGCGGCCGCATCATCTATTCCAATCCGATGGCACACCAGATCCTCGATACAGACGGGGCGCGCTTTCCCGAGCGGAGCAGCAATTCTCCGGAATGGTACAATACCCACCTGGATGGCACGAAAATGGCGGATGCTGAGCACCCGACCATGATCGCCATATCGACCGGCAACCCGGTGTTCAACTACGAGTTCGCCATAGAACGTCCCGGGCTGGAACGCATGTACCTGACTATGAATGCCGCGCCGATCACGGATGCGGAAGGCCGGATCACCGGTGCCGTAGGCATGTTCAGCGACATCACCCAGCGCAAGCACACCGAAACGGAACTGCTGGCCTCGGAAAGGCGCTATCGTACGCTCTTCAATTCCATCGACGAGTCCTTTATGCTGATCGAGATGATCTTTGATGATTCCGGCAAGGCGCAGGACTACTGGATCCGTCAGATCAATCCGGCATTCAGCAGGCAAACCGGACTTAGCGCGGATGCCTGTAACCAAACAGCCCGGACGCTCATGCCCGAGCTGGAGGATCAGTGGATCGAAACCTACGGCCAGGTCGTGTTAACCGGAAAATCCATCCGCTTTGAAGACTATAACGATACCACTAAACACTGGTACCGGGTATTTGCCTCTCCGGTGGGCGATGGTTCACCCTACGTCGTTGTTGTTTTTGATGATATTACCGGGAAGAAAGCTTTGGAGCAGCGCAAGGATGATTTCATCAGCATCGCCAGTCATGAGCTGAAAACACCCGTTACGTCCCTTAAGGCATCCTTGCAACTGCTGGACCGTATGAAACACCAGCCCCATGCCACAAACCTCCCGCGCATGATCGAACAGGCCAACCGGAGCGTGAATAAAGTCACGATGCTCATTGATACCCTGCTGAATGCGACCAGGATGAGTGAAGGACAGCTTGGTCTGCAGCTGAAGCACTTCAATGCCCTGGAACTGTTGAAAGCCTCCTGCAATCATATTCAGGCCAGCAGTCACGAGTTTGTGTTTGAAGCCGAGCCGGAACTGCAGCTCTTTGCCGACGAACACCGCTTGGAGCAGGTACTCGTTAATCTTGTCAACAATGCGGTAAAGTATGCCCCGGGCTCCACGGAGATCGTCCTAAAAGCGGAGCAGCAGGGCTCAAGGGTCATCCTTTCTGTTCGGGACCTTGGCCCCGGCATTGTCTCGGAAAAGCTGCCGCACCTTTTTGACCGGCATTACCGTGCAGATTTCTCTGGTATGCAATATTCCGGTTTAGGTTTAGGGCTCTACATCAGTGCGGAGATCGTAAAGCGGCATGGTGGTGAGATCGGGGTGGAGAGCAGCCCCGGTCTGGGCAGCACCTTCTGGTTCAGCTTACCTGTGCTTGATGCTTAAGGCTTAGCAACTTTAATTTTTATTTCTTTTCCAGCTTCCAGTCCACTTACGCCGCCGCCAACATACTTGATGGTGTATCCTCCTTCCGCAAGCGTAAAGTTTGTCGCCAGGTTAAATTCCGTACGCACGCTGTCATGTGCAGGCACTTCGATGTAGGCCTCTGCGGGTGGCGGCATTACGCGACGCGCCATGGCGCCTTTAAATTCCGCTTCAGTACCCTTTTCATCCATAACTTCCAGGTATTTGCCCAAACGGGGTTCAAAAGGCGTTTCCCATCTTACAAAACGTTGTACACTGTCGGCATGATTCACAACAGTGAAGCTCAAGGTTACCGAATCTGCAGGGAAAGTGCCTGCGCTTGCAGCGAGACGGGCCTCTAGTTTTCCTGAAGGAACAGCTTCAGTTGCGGTATCAGCAGTGTTTAAACCAGCTTTGCGGTTCTGGCAACCGGTAGCGGCAGCAAGGCAGAGTAAAAGAATAGCGGAATTGCGAATCATATTTTTTTCCGGTAAATGTAAGCTTTAGTCTGATGATTTCAGCGCCTTCTAAAAACCTACTCGTAAGGTATGCGGATGTAAAAGGTCGTCCCCACCTGCTCCTTGCTTTCAAACCAGATTTCCCCATGGTGCCATTCGACAATGGTTTTCACGATCGACATGCCCAGTCCATGCGAGGGCTCCCCATGCAGGCCCGGCCGTCTTGCAGCAGAGTATTTCTCGAACAGGGTAGATTGATAAACTTCCGGGATGCCGATGCCATTGTCGGACAGCTTAAACAAAACGGAGTCTTGCTCTTCTTCTATAGAAATCTCCATTCGTCCACTTTCCTCCGTAAATTTAATGGCGTTTGCGACCAGATTATTGATGGCCTGCAGCAATTTAGATTCATCTACCTGAATCAAAATGGTATCGCTGGAGGACGAGAAAATGAAGGTCCGGCTGGTTATTTCATCCGAGGCCTGGTACTGCTCCACCATAGCTTTCAAGGCAGCCACAATGTCGGTACGGCGCTTCACCAGTTCGGCCTCTGCCGTTTCCAGGAACTCCTGTGTGAGCAGATTACGAACCATGGCGATACTGCTTTTGCTGATCTTTTCAATCGAATTGATAAAGCGGCTCATTTCCTGGTTCTCCTGGTTAATGAACTTCCGGTTGATGATGGCAGAGAGATTCTGTATGGTGCCCAGGGGTCCGAGTATATCGTGCGACAGGATATTCAACAGCGAGTTCTTTTTATTCGAAAACTTATTCAGCGTATCATTATGGGCTTTGTAGGCGGTAAAGTCCTCCATAATTCCGGTAATGACCTGACGCTTGTCTGCCGTTTTAGTATTAAAAGCCTCCACGCGGACACTTCTGATACTTTGGTCAGCCAGGATCAGGCGAAATTCAAGGGTTTTCTTTTTATTGCTTTTCAGCAGATTACGATAGTTCTGCCTGACAAAGGCTTCATCATCCGGATGGATCAAGAGGCTGATCACAGGTTCCGCGATAGCATTATCTTCAACCTGGACATACTGCCTGAAGGAAGGATTACAGTAGTCAAATTTCTTAGATTCGACATCAAAAGAAAAGATACCATGCTTAGATAGCTCCGCTAAAGCAAGGCAGGAATTTGCGGCTTTATCCATCATGGTCGTTGATAAACGTTTTTATCCCTCAGGCCGCTTAGATAGCCAAGTTATAGATATTAAACAAGAATCCACAGGTAATTCTACTTTATTGGCTCTGCCGGTTCGGGTATTTGCAGCAAGCTAAACAGGCACATGTCCGCTTGTCTAAGCTGTTGAAGCTGACTAATTTAGCAGTGTAATCCCAAGTGTGATGACAGATCTTGAATTTACCGTTTTATCCCAGAATGAAAAGATCAGGGTGCTCTCCACTGCTTCTTTTATTGCCACAAATGATCAGATTCCAACCTTGCTTTTTCTGGTGGAGGATTTCTTTGTGGAAGCTTTTTACGATGTGCGGGGCAATGTCCTCAGCACCATAACCTACTCCTCCAGTGCTATTTTACCGGAAGTCTTTCTGGATCTGATCGCACTGAATGATCTCCGGGATCTCTGATTGAAGTAGTACAAATGCAAGCGCCTGGCTTCTGCAGAAAGAGGAAAGCCTGCGCAAGGGTTCTTTAAATTACAGGTAAAATCATGATCTTTGGCTAAATAGTCATCATCCTGATTCTATGAGAGAAATATACCTGGCCTTTAAGAACTTCCTGGATTACCGCTTTAACCTGCATGAAGATGCGGAAGATAACGAGCTTACCATTGAAGCGATCAAGAAAAATGTGGAGTTCCGTGGTGCCAACCTCTGGACACTGATCTTCGCCATCTTCATCGCTTCCATCGGACTGAACGTCAATTCCACTGCGGTAATTATCGGAGCCATGCTGGTTTCACCATTGATGGGTCCGATCATGGGTGTAGGCTTGGGGATTGGTATCAACGATTTCGACCTGGTAAAAAAGGGCCTGCGGAACCTTGGTATTGCAACCATCATCAGTATCGCCACTTCTTTCTTGTATTTCTGGATCACGCCCTTACATCAGGCATCTTCAGAACTGCTGGCGCGGACATCACCTTCCATCTGGGATGTATTTATTGCGGGGCTGGGTGGACTGGCCGGTATTGTAGCCGCAACCCGTAAAGAGAAAAGCAATGCCATTCCAGGTGTGGCCATTGCGACGGCATTGATGCCGCCCTTGTGTACAGCCGGCTTCGGCATCGCCTCCGGGAACATCTATTTCTTTCTTGGCGCCCTGTACCTCTATTTCATCAACAGCATATTCATCTGTGTGGCAACCTTCGTGATCGTGCGCTTCCTGCATTTTCCCAAAAAAGCATTTCAGGACAAAGCCTATGAGCGGAAAGTAAGACGATACATCTGGCTGATCGTGCTGGTGACCACGGCACCGAGTGTGTACCTGGCTTACCGCATTGTAGACAAAAGTATTTTCGAGAACAACGCTGAAGCCTTTGTGCAGCGGGAGCTAAACTTTAAGCGCACACAGGTGATTTCCAAAACCTACAAGTACAGCAATAGTCAGGGGCACGAGATCGACCTGCTGCTGCTCGGTACCGAACTTAGCAAAACACAGTTGGATTCGCTAAAAGCCAAACTGCCTGAATATAAGCTGGGCCGCACGGAACTTAACATCCGGCAAGGCTTGAACGCCAAGAATGAGATCGATCTCTCGCAGATCAAAGCAAGCATCCTGGAAACGGTGTACCAGAACAACCCGGCAGAACGTAAGAACGCTTCCACGTACACCAGGATCGACCAGCCCATTCCAGATCTGAAACGGGAGCTCAGATCCTTGTATCCACAGCTTAGCGAGTACAGCATCTCCCATGTTGAAGTGCACAAGGTAGACACCACGAAAGTGGACACGATAACGATGCTCATCGCCAGTTTCAGCAAACCTTTGTCTGCAGCAGAACAGCGCCGCATGAATACCTGGCTAAAGAACCGGCTTCAGGTGGATTCCCTAAGGGTGATTGCGCAGGCTGACTAAAGCAATGCGGCTTCAATTAACCGATTGCCTGCTTGCCTCTACTGCTAAAACTCAGGACCATGTAACCCAGAAACCCGGAAAGTACCGAGCCCACAAGGATCGAGAACTTGGCTTCCTGAACGAGCATTGGATCGGAAAAGGATAGGATGGAAATGAAAATGGACATGGTAAAACCAATACCGCCCAATAGTCCAAGTCCGAGCATATGGATCCATCTGGATTGTTCGGGAAGTTCACTGATCTTCAGTTTCACACCCAGCCAGGCAATCAACATGATGCCTATAGGCTTTCCGACAACCAGTCCGAGTACAATACCCATTCCCAGGCCTGTAAACAGCCCTTCTACCATACCTTCTTCAAAACGGATATTGGTATTTGCCAGGGCAAAGATGGGGATGATGAGGAAGTTTACCGGTACGGTCAGGGCGTGTTCCAGCTTTTCCAATGGAGATTCGGTATCATCGGCGGTAGTGGGTAAAGTAAGCGCCGTTAATACGCCTGCAATGGTGGCATGGATACCCGAATGATGTACGAAATACCAGATGAATACCCCTGGGATGAGGTAAAAAGCAAGGTTTTTGATGCCGAAGCGGTTAAACAGAAACAATAAACCGAGTATTGCAGCAGCATAAACCAGGTTCATGTAATGCAGCTCGGAGGAGTAAAATATCGCGATCACCAGGATGGCGAGCAAATCATCAACGATGGCCAATGCCGCCAGGAAAATTTTTAATGATACGGGAACTTTGTCGCTCAGCAGTGCAAGAATAGCCAATGCAAAGGCGATGTCTGTTGCCATTGGGATACCCCAGCCGTGCATGGTAGGCTTTCCGCCGTTAAAAAAAGTATAGATCAGGGCTGGCACGATGGCACCGCCAATGGCGCAGATGATCGGGAGAATAGCTTTTTTAGGAGAGGAGAGTTCCCCTTCCACCACCTCACGTTTAATTTCGAGCCCCACCAGCAGAAAAAAGATGGCCATTAAACCATCGTTGATCCACAAGGCCAGGGAGTAACGCAGGTGTATCGACTCGGTTTCGAAGCCAATTGGCGTTTCAAGTAAGTTGTCGAATCCCGGACCAAAAGAGGTGTTTGCGATGATAAGAGACAAAAGCAAACAGGCAAAAAGAATAATTCCGCTCGTAGAAGTTGAACTGAAAAAATTTTTGAAGGAATTTAAATTAAAGGAAGTACTCATACTTTCAAAGTTAATAATTCATTTTGTTTTGCCTATAAATGCCTTCAGAAAGGGTTGCGGGCCTTGTTCAAAGGATGGCGGAAATCTTTTTTAGCTGTTCCCTGCCTTGGGTTATGGCAACCGCATAGGTGCTGAAATCTATGGAGGCAATCTGATCGCTGGGTATCGCGATCATTTCTCCTTCTTCGGCATCAGCCATCTCGATAACCAGATAGGGAAGGGTCCAGTCTGCGGTGTCGACTAGAAAATCGGCAGTTTCACCCAGAAAACCCTCAGCGTTATAAACCTTGTAGTCGCGCACGTGGCGGTAACTTCTCAGGTGTTTGTCGGCACCGGTATCTTCTTCCACCTCCGTTTTGATGGTTCTTGTTACCTTTACCATGCCTGTGGTCGGATAACCCATGCCGGCACTGCCGTAGTTCGGCCAGGCATAATAGTCATTTAACTTTTTCTCCATTTGCTTGGACACGGGGAGATTGGTGTCGATGCTTGGACTGCTCCGAACCTGATCTTTGGTCATCTTTACCTTGAGCAGACGGTTCTCCCAGGCTACACCCTGTATGGCATGCGGGGAGATCAGCACTTTGCGGCCGAAAAACCAGTTGCCAGTCTCCACCACCAGGTAGCGGATGTTCCAGTGTTGATCGTCGAAGTAGAAGTCTTTGACGCTTCCGATTTCCCCGTCTTCGGTCGCGAGCGAAAAGCCCGTCAGTAAGTGTGTACTTTCCAGCATAAAATTGATCTTTTTAATAGAACACCCAAATAGATTTTTGGTTTAGCGTCAAAGAGTTCCAGCAATGGCCTGGCTAAGCACTTCGATAAATCCAGGCTCCCGCAAGATCCGGTAATGCCCGGCAGCATTGAATGCCCGGGTCTCCAGCTCCGGATGCTGCTGCAGGAATAGCTTCAGCTGTGCATAGGGCAGCATCTCGTCCTGTTCATCATAAAACACCAGGTGTTTCGTCGCGGGCAGTTCCGCGTAGAGCGACTTCATGTCGAAATAACTTACCGGGAGTTTGTAGTAGTCATGGAAATCCTGGAACCAGCGCAGCTGGTCCGCCGGATTGACCCCTGCATGGTTCATCATGCCGGTAAAGTTATCCCCAAGTTCAATCACTGGTGTGATGCTGATCAGCAGTTTAGGTTGTGCTTCATAGCTTTTCAGCGCAACCACATTCGCCATGGCACCGAGGGAATGCCCGATCAGGACCTCCGGCAACCCATACTTCTCTATGATGGCCTCCAGGGGTTTCGCATACAACATCAGATTGCTGAGTTCCCCTTCGGAATTCCCGTTCCCTAAGGCATCAAAGGCAATGATCTGTACATCTTCGAGCTGCAGCAGCGCGGTAATGATCTCCGTAAAGTCGGCCGCTTTTGAGCTCCAGCCATGTGTCAGGTAGATCTTCCTGCTGCCCTCACCCCAGCTGTACCCCTGAAAGCTAAGGGCCTTCATGGCGAAGTAAGGGTCCTCCACTGGCATGGAGAATCGGCTGGCCTTTGCCATCAGTTCCTCCTGGTGTGGACGGTTCGGTAGGCGGATCGGAAAAGAAATGTAGTTCCACAAAGCTGTCATAAGCGCCTGTGGATCCTCCGTTTTTCTAACGTCCTGCAATCGTTGTTTATAGGTCTTCATTCAATATCCTTAAGCTTGGTAGTATTTTCCTTTATTCGGGGACTTAAATCCCCTGGACGATACCTTTGCTGTCAAAAGTACAACAAATCTTAAATCTGCTACCGAAAGCGATATTCAGTATCTTGCAGGCACAGTTACAGCACATGAATCAGCAATCGATACATCAGCAAATCGAAAAAACCTTTCCGCAGTTCGAACCCGCATTGATGCAGGTACTTGCCGAACGATCCAGCATAAAGACCTTTGCAGCGGGAGCCTCGCTTATGGAAACCGGGCAGCACATGCGTTCTACCATGCTTGTGGTGGAGGGCTTGGTAAAACTCTACCGGGAAGCTGCCGAGGGTGGGGAGTTTTTCATGTACTACATTCAGCCCGGCAGTGCCTGTGCACTTTCCATGATCTGCTCCAGCAGGCAGCAGACTAGTGAGGTTAAGGCGAAAGCCGTGGAGCAGACCACGGTGCTGGCCGTTCCGACCAGTTTGATGGACGAGCTGATGAAGCAATATAAAACCTGGTACTACTTTGTACTGGATACCTACCGGTCGAGGTTTGAAGAATTGCTGGTGGTGATTGATCATATTGCTTTTAAGTCCATGGACGAAAGGCTTGCCGCCTACCTCGAGAAACTTCGGCAGGATTTGAACAGCCCTACGCTGACGGTTACGCATGCTGAAATTGCCAATGACCTGAACTCCTCGCGGGAGGTGATCTCCCGATTGCTCAAAAAAATGGAACAGCAAGGGAAGCTTGTTTTGCATCGCAATTACATAGAATACCTGCCATAATTCGCTGTGTGACTGAAGTCACCGTTCTTCATCCTAAAAGGTTCCATATTTGTAGCACAAACAAAATGGAAAACCTAACGATACAGATCTTATGCTGGAATTTTTAAAACAACCATGGCCCTGGTGGACCTCCGGTGCGGCGATTGCTTTCATCATGGTGCTGCTGCTTTACTTCGGAAAGTTCTTTGGCGTGTCTTCCAACCTCAGAACGATCTGCACGATTGCAGGTGCGGGTAAAAAGGTAAAATTCTTCGACTTTGACTGGAAAGCACAGCGCTGGAACCTGCTCTTTATTTTTGGTGCCCTGCTCGGCGGACTGATCTCCGCTACGCTATTGAAAAATGATGCGCCACTGGCGCTCTCTGCTGCAACGATCGAAGACCTGGAGGCGATCGGTATCGCGTTCGACGGCAAGCTCAATCCCTCGCAGCTATTTAGCCTGGAAGCGGTGCTTTCTGTTAAAGGACTGCTGCTTTTACTGACCGGCGGCATACTGGTCGGATTTGGTTCCCGCTATGCCGGGGGCTGTACTTCCGGACATGCGATCTCCGGCCTGACGAACATGCAATTACCTTCCCTGATCGCTGTCATCGGCTTTTTCATCGGTGGACTGTTGATGACCCACCTGATCCTGCCACAACTTTTCTAAAATTAACTTTCCAATGAAATCATTAAAATTCATACTTGCCGGCATCCTGTTCGGCATCATCATGAGCAAGTCGGAAGCGATTTCCTGGTACCGCATTCAGGAGATGTTCCGCTTCCAGTCCTTCCACATGTACGGCTTTATCGGTACCGCAGTGGCTTTAGGGTCATTAGCGGTTTACCTGATCAAGAAGTTCAACATCAAAGATTATACGGGGCAGCCCATCATCTTCAGGGATAAAGACAAAAGTTATCCAAGGTACCTCATTGGTGGAACAATCTTTGGGCTGGGTTGGGCACTGAGCGGTGCTTGTCCGGGGCCGATGTTTGTGAACGTCGGTTATGGTTACCTGGCGATGCTGCTGGTGATCTTTGGCGCGCTGCTAGGCACTTATCTGTACGGCCTGATTAAAAACAAACTCCCGCATTAATCCTTCAACATAAAACCAGAATTATGGAAATTAAACAGTTTGAAGACCAGAACCTTTCCCATTACAGCTACGCCATTATGAGTAAGGCAAGTGCTGAAATGGTGCTGATCGATCCTGCAAGGGATCCGGAACCTTATTATGCTTTTGCTGCGGCAAACCATGCCAAGATCATTGGCGTGATCGAAACGCACCCCCATGCAGATTTTGTAAGCAGTCACCTGCAGATCCAGCAGGAGACCGGCGCGAAGATCTTCGCCAGTAAAGTCATGAACCCGGACTTTAGCATCATCCCATTTGACGAGGATGCGGTGCTCGAATTCGGAGGCGTCAAGCTGAAGTCGCTGAATACACCGGGCCATTCGCCTGACAGCATTTCCATTGTACTGGAACATGAGGGTAAAGACCGGGCCGTATTTACCGGAGACACGCTGTTTATCGGGGATTGTGGAAGACCCGATCTGCGGGAGCAAGGGGAGGACCTGGAAAACAAAAGGGAGGCACTTGCAAAAAAGATGTATCACTCGCTGCGGGACAAGCTGATGACGCTGGGGGATGATGTAATACTCTACCCGGCGCATGGCGCAGGAACGCTATGCGGCAAGGCACTAAGCAAGGCCGGTAGCAGTACCATCGGGGCGGAAAAAGCCACAAACTGGTCCTTGCAGGCGATGTCTGAAACGGACTTTGTCTCGGCACTAACGGAAGATCAGCCTTTTATTCCGAGGTATTTCCCTTATGATGTGGACCTGAACAAAGCGGGAGCGCCGAATCTGCGGGAAAGTCTGCAGGCGATTCCAGTACTGGAAAAAATTGATGATGCAGAGAAGGCGGCAGGTTTAGATGCAAGCATCCTGGTCGTTGATGCCAGGCCGGGTGCCGCGTTTAAAGCGAAACATCTGGAACACTCGATCAACATCATGGATGGGGAGAAATTTGAAACCTGGCTGGGCGCTTTACTGGAACCAGGACAGCCTTTCTACCTTGCAGCGGCTGATGAACAAGCGTTACGCAGCTTAATTGCCAGAACGGCCAAGATCGGTTATGAAGCCTTCTTGAAGGCGGCCTTTGTATTGGATTTCGGCGCGGCACAATCCGGGTTGCTGGATCTGGGAGCTTTCAAAGGTCATCCCTCGGACTATACCATTGTAGATATCCGGAATGCCTCCGAATCCAAAGCGGAACCGGTGTTTGAAGGGGCGCTAAATATCCCATTGCCGGAGCTGCAATCCAGGTTTAAGGAGATCCCGGAAGACAAACCTGTGGTGGTACATTGTGCAGGGGGGTACCGGAGTGCTGCAGGCAGCAGCATACTGGAAGAAGCATTGGATACCCAGGTCTTTGACCTGGGTGATCATATCAAGTCATTCATGAAGTAGCTGCTATAATGCAGCTACTTTTTCTTCCCATTTGCTTTTGGCCAGGAAGGCTTTATAATCCTGGATATGCAGCATGTCGTAGATGGCTTGTTTTTTATCCTTGCTTTGCTCATAATAAGCTTTACAGATCTGGTAGCCGATCCAGTAACCCTGATCCGGCAGGTTATCTGGTGTGGAATTTTTGGAGTTGGCGATCCAGTTGTCGTAGCGGTCGTAGTACATATCAGGTTTGAACTTGTTCCAGATCTGTTTTTCCTTACCTTTTGTCCAATCGAAGAGCACTTTATTGGCAGTATTGCCGCTGATCAGCTCGCCGATGAAATCACCCATACCTTCCATGATCACGTAACTTAAGGTCGTGGTATCTTTTTTCATGCCGTCCTGCTGGTAATGAACCAGTTCATGTGCGAGCAGGTTTGGCAGCAGCTCGATGTTGTTCAGGCGGGTACGTTTCTGAAAACTCAGTTCATCGACCGGGACGCTAGGATCGCCAGCGACCTGGTTCACGCCAAGCAATAATCCAAGGTCGGTGACGGTTCCGCCGCTGGTGAAAGCACCGATGAGAAAGTACACGTCTGGAAATTTAGATGGGGCATACAGGGATTTCATTTTCAGGTAAGAAGCCAGAAATGCCGGTTTGTAGGTATCCGTTTTGTAGGTGTTGTTGCGGATGGCCGCATACAGCTTAGGCGCCGAGCGAATGTGATCAATGAAGAAGTCGATGCTGCTCACTTTGGCGCCCATGTAATCCTCCATGCCTTTACTGGCGCGGTCGAAGTAGAACTTCTTCATGATCTGCTTGAAATGTGCGGTATCCTTTACGGCCTGGTCATAGGCCTCCCAGAAATGATGGATGTCTGTGGTCAGGAAACCAGCTTTTCTCGGGTCATCATTCAAGACCTTCTTACGTGCTGGTACACGGCCGATGAGCGCGCTCCATTCCGGTTTGTTTTGCAGGGCTTTAAGATCTGTATCCGCAAGCATATTGGCTTTGTTGTTGTAACCGGCTTCAATCGCCTTGTTCAAAATAAGCATGGCGGAGTCGGTTTTACCCTGAAGACTGAGGCAGCAGGCCATGTTGTAGTACGCGGAAGCCTTTTTGGACTTGAAGTCGGCTTGTTCGGCAACAATGCCATAATAGGGGCTGGCCAGGGCAAATTCCTTAGCCCGGTAAAGGCTGTCGGATAGCTTTGCAGCACGTTCGAGTGCTGAGGACTGTTGGCTAAAGGCTGGGCTAAACAAAGCCATAGCGGCAAGCGCAAGCGGGAGCGTTTTAAGTAGTGTTTTATTCATAAATGTTAGAAAATTCCTCCTTAAGACGTTCAACTGAAAACATCGTTACAGGAGAATTTAACAAAATGAACGTGGCCATGCTGGTGTATAGCTGGAGCAGAAGAACAGCGAAACCTGTATAATGCAGGCAGGGATAACTTTCAGCATGTCCTGCAATATCCTGCGGCAAGCAGCTGTAGCAGCTTCGGAGCTAGCGCAGACCTGACCCACATCAAACGCACATCAAACGCACATCAAACGCACATCAAACGCACATCAAGCGTACACCGCTGTGTGTCTGATGTGTCTCAGCTCTTTGTCAGACCTGTCCTAGAACAGTATTTGCAGCGAATGCCCTAAATCTTTAGGTTTTCGCAGGTATAAAACAAACAAATCTGCCGGGTCGCCTTGTTTAAATAAAACAGCAAGTGCAAGCCAGCATGAGAAAGAAAACAATTGCTATGGAAAATAAAGACACAGAAAAGCCCAGGGTAGCGGATCACCTGGCAAACGAACGAACTTTTTTAGCCTGGGTCAGGACCAGCATCGGCGTCATGGGCTTTGGTTTTGTGGTGGTGAAGTTCTCTTTGTTCACCAGAGAGATCAGTGCAGCCCTGGGTGCGACGCGGAAGATGCCTGAGCCCGGCTATTCACACCTGATCGGGATCATGCTCGTGGCCTTAGGTGGCCTGATCATCGTATTCTCGTACTTCCGCTATTTGATGACGCAGAAACAGCTGGACCGGGGCGTGTACTACCATTCAGACTTCTTTGCCAAGCTGACAACACTATCAATCTTTATCGTCTGCATTGCTTTGCTGGTCTATCTTTTAGAAACACGATAAGGGGAAAAAAGAAAGGGGGAATGACCTTGATGATCATTACCCCTTAATCTAAATTAACGCTCTCAATAACTAAAGCGTTAGAAAAGCCTGAATATTGTATGGCGATTAAAAATTATTTTTCTACCCCTGGTACAGTCGGTGTATCTTTCTTTTTCCGGAAGATCGGGAAGGTCATCGGACTTCGAGCCGGACGCTGATCGCCAAGCAAGATCCCCCATTGTTTAAACTGTGAAGTGTGGTCAAAGATGATCTTCATTACGGCAATGATCGGCATGGACAGGAACATCCCGGAGATGCCCGCGATGCTGCCACCGATGATCACTCCGAGGATGGCCATGAGCGCATTGATCTTGATCTTGGAGCCCACGATGCGCGGCATCAGGATGTTGTTATCCAGGAACTGCACCCCAGCAATGACCAGCAATACGGTAATTACAGGTGTAAGCTCGGTAGAAGAAGTCAGCGTCAGGACCACACCAATGACGTTGCCCAGCAATGCACCTACATAAGGGATCAGGTTCAGGATGGCGAAGATCACACCGATGAGCAGGGCATGTTTAATACCGAAAAGCATGAGTAAACCGCCAAGCAGGATGGTCATATAGGTCACCTGGATCAGTAAGCCCACGAGGTAGTTTTTGATGATTGCCTCTGTTTCGTAGATGGTCTCTTTTACTTTTGGATGATCCTCCTGCTGGAACCACATGAAGATAAATCGCAAGAGGATACCTTTGTAGAACAGCATCAGGTAGATGTAGATCGGCAGTAAACCTACAAATACGAAGATTGAAGAAAGTGTTACCGCAGCACCACTGGCCATGCCACCGGCATAGGTCATCAGGTCATCGCTCTTTTTAGAGAGGAAGTCCATCTGTTCTTTGGTGGAGATGTGTGTAATACCGCCGATCCAGTCGCTAAGGGATTTGACGTGCAGGGCAACATTTTGTTTGATCTGCGGGAAGTCTTTGATCAGGATGCCCATTTGGTTGACGAAGAAGAAACCTATGGCACCAACAACGACCACCAGCACGAGCAGGCAGAGTACGATGGCTATGGTTTCTGGAATTTTAATTCTTCGGAAGAAGCGGAAGATGGGCAGCAGTACCAGGCTTATGAAGAAAGCCATAAGGATCGGCATGATGATGTCTTTTCCAACCACCAGGACGGCAATCACGAGTACTAAACCCAATAATTCAATGGAACGTTTTACCGTTAGGGGCAAATCCTTCATAAATGTTTTGCTTATTTCTTGGTTAACATAATCAGCTATGAAATGTTTCGGTAAATTTGGCGATTATAAACGAGAAGAAAGCTATATGACATCAGAACACACGATCGTTGCATTATCTACGCCCACAGGCATTGGCGCCATAGGGGTGATCCGTTTATCGGGCAAGGATGCGATCCAGATTGCGAACTCCGTATTTGCCGGTAAGGATCTGACCAAACAGGAGAGCCATACGCTGCATTTCGGTTTGATCAAGGATGGCGATAGTGTGATCGATGAAGTGGTGGTCAGTCTTTTTGTGGCGCCTAAATCTTATACGAAGGAGAATGTGGTGGAAATCTCCTGCCATGGTTCCAATTTCATTATTCAGCAGATCATTTCTTTGTTAATCCGGAAGGGTGCGCATGCAGCAAAACCTGGGGAATTTACCTTACGTGCTTTCTTGAATGGTTCATTGGATCTGTCCCAGGCAGAAGCCGTTGCTGATCTGATTGCTTCAGATTCCCAGGCCGCGCACCAGGTGGCGATGAATCAGCTGCGTGGTGGTTTCAGCAATGAGTTGAACGAACTGCGCGAGCAGCTAATCCATTTTGCTTCCATGATTGAACTGGAACTGGACTTTGCGGAGGAAGATGTAGAGTTTGCGAACCGTGATCAACTGCGGGCATTGATCAACCGGATCAAACTGGTGATCAGCAAGCTGATCCGCTCTTTTGAACTGGGGAACGTGATTAAGCAGGGAATTAATACGGTTATTGCAGGTCGTCCTAATGCGGGTAAATCAACTTTGCTGAATGCTTTGTTAAATGAGGAGCGTGCAATTGTAAGTTCTATTGCAGGTACGACCAGGGATACAATAGAGGAACTGCTAAACATCAATGGTATCAACTTCAGGTTGATAGATACCGCAGGTATTCGTGAGGCCCAGGATGCGATAGAAGTGATCGGGGTAGAGAAGACCATGGAGAAGATCAGCCAATCTGCTTTACTGGTTTACCTGTTCGATGCTGCGGAGCTATCTGTTTCAGAGATCTTGTCAGATATTTCGCGTTTGCAAAAGCCGGGTGTTCCTTTTGTAGCGGTAGCAAACAAGATGGATCTTGTTGACCAGGATTCTCTTTCTTTGGCTTTGCCTGATGGCGTGCAGTTCATTTCGATTTCAGCGAAGGAAAAAAGTCATATAGAAGATTTGAAGAATTTGTTGTACGAAGTAGCTGTAGGGGACCAGCTGTCGGAGAGCCATACCATGGTGACGAACATTCGCCACTTGGAGGCTTTGCAGCGGACCCAAAAAGCACTGGCTCAGGTAGAGCAAGGATTGGTAAATCCAGTGACCTCAGATTTTTTGGCGATGGATATCAAGCAGGCATTACATTATCTTGGCGAAATTACGGGTCAGGTCACCACGGATGATTTGTTGGAGAATATTTTTAGTAAGTTTTGTATTGGGAAGTAACCAGGTTTGATGATAATAATAGTTGGTCTAGTTTTTCTCTCAATAAGCGATTTAGCATGGGGTTTTACAAATTATGATGATAATTAGGATTTGAAAGCAGATCAGGTTAGATACAGGATACTGAAGCAACAACTACCGGAGTTAAATAGGCGCGGCAATTCTTTGAATTATGTAGATCCGGAAAGAGGTGAAGCAGTAGTTGTATATATCGGTGATTAAGGGCCAAGCGTATGGCTTGAAGATCTGCCAGTCGTATCGGTGATACTGGGCCGCCAATTACAGGATTGTTTCTTTACTTTTCTCAAGGATTCCCCTGATAAACCTATACGATGCGCACCGTGGACAAGCCTGTCTAATATTGCATCAGCAATAAGTCCCCCACCAATAACTTTGTACCATGTACTTACTGGCAGCTGGGAGGCAATGATTGTTGCCTTCTTGTTGTGCCGGTCTTCAATAATCTCCATCAGCAGGTCTCTTTTCGGCTTATCCAGGTTCTGCAACCCAAATTCATCAAGTATCAACAGGTCTTGTTTTCATTACGTGCAATTTCTCTACATAAAGAGTTATCAGCCCCTGCGCCATGCAATCCGGTAAAGAGTTTGGAAGTATTGTAATAGACTGATAAATGCACTTAACATTCTTGATTCAAATTTTCTATATTTAGCAATCTATCCTTATTACGCTTTCTCATGGGTGCAAGCTATTTTAATTTTGAGCCGATATCCTGCGTTTTCATTTTCACAAAGGAAAACATTGCAGTTGAAAAATATTCTAAAACGCCTGACCAATGAATTCTATTGCATTCATTGACACTGAGATTGACCCGCGATCTTTAAAGATTCTTGATATTGGCGGCCTTAGGGCAGATGGTTGTACTTTTCATAAAGCCTCGGTTCCTGACTTTATTCAGTTCCTTGATGGAACCCGGTACATTTGCGGCCATAATGTAATCCACCATGACATCAAATATATCGGTCGGGAACTTAATGAAGCTAAGATTTCCGTTCACAATGCCATCGATACTTTATTTCTCTCACCACTTCTATTCCCCTCGAAACCCTATCATGCGCTTCTGAAAGATGATAAACTTCAAACAGAGGATGCAAATAACCCCTTAAACGACGCAATTAAAGCGAAGGATTTATTCTATGACGAGTTAGCTGCTTTTCGGCATTTAGACAATGACCTCAAGCAAGTCTATTACGCATTACTAAATGACAAGAGAGAGTTCCGGTCGTTCTTTCTGTTTTTAGGCTATGTGACTGAGACAGACAATTTAGAGCAATTGATCACACAGCGATTCGGAAATGAAATTTGTTCTGACGTTGACCTGCGAAGCATTATTGTGGAACATCCAGTAGCATTAGCTTATTGTTTGTCCCTGCTCAATTCTTTTATTGTCCACAAAAAAACGTACTCTATTACACCTCCTTGGGTGCTAAAGAATTATCCTGAAGTGGAACGTATCATGTTTCGCCTGCGAAACAAACCATGCTTGAGGGGATGTATATATTGCGATCAAGCCTTGGATGTACATAAAGCACTCAAACGTTTCTTTGGTTTTGATGCGTATAGAACCTATGGTGCTGAACCATTACAAGAAAAAGCGGTAAAGGCTGCTGTAAACAATAAGTCTATCCTTGCCGTTTTTCCGACCGGGGGAGGGAAGTCCATTACTTTTCAGGTTCCTGCATTGATTGCTGGTGAAAATACCAGGGGATTAACAGTGGTTATTTCTCCGCTTCAATCATTGATGAAAGATCAGGTGGATAACCTGGAAAAAGCAGGTATAACAGAGGCGGTCACCATTAACGGTTTGCTCGACCCTATTGAACGATCTAAGTCTGTTGAGCGGGTTGAAGACGGCTCTGCAACCATTCTTTATATTTCACCCGAATCTCTTCGCTCAAGGACAATCGAACGATTACTGCTGGGAAGAAAAATTGTGCGTTTTGTGATAGATGAGGCACACTGTTTTTCTTCCTGGGGTCAGGATTTTAGGGTAGACTATCTCTATATTGGTGATTTTATCAAATCCCTTCAGGAAAAGAAAAATCTGGAGGATGGAATTCCGGTATCCTGCTTTACCGCCACAGCCAAGCAGAAAGTGATCGAAGATATTCGTGCTTATTTTAAAGAAAAGCTTTCCCTTGAACTGGAAATGTTTACTTCAAAGGCTTCGCGTACAAACCTCCATTATAACGTTTTCGAAAAGGACAATGAAGAAGAAAAGTATCAGGCGGTCAGAGACTTAATAGAAGAAAAAAACTGCCCCACCATCATCTATGTGTCCAGAACGAGAAAGGCTTTCTCCCTTGCGGAAAGACTAACTAAAGATGGCTTTAATGCCAGGCCCTACCATGGCAAAATGGAGGCGAAGGAAAAAACTGCTAACCAAAATGCCTTTATCGCAGGGGATGTACCTATCATCGTGGCGACCTCTGCTTTCGGAATGGGTGTCGACAAGAAGGACGTCGGAATGGTGATACATTTTGAGATTTCGGACTCCCTGGAGAACTATGTTCAGGAAGCGGGCAGAGCGGGACGGGATGAGAAAATGTTGGCGGATTGTTTTGTCTTGTTCAATGAGGAGGATCTAAGCAAGCACTTCATTCTATTGAATCAAAGTAAGCTCTCCATAAAAGAGATTCAGCAGGTATGGAAAGCAATAAAGGATATTACAAGGTTCCGGTCCAGCGTATCTAATTCTGCATTGGAGATTGCACGGAAAGCGGGCTGGGATGATGGTGTAGCGGAAATAGAGACCAGGGTAACTACGGCCATTGCTGCACTGGAGGATGCAGGCTATGTTAAACGGGGGCAAAATATGCCGAGGGTGTTTGCAAACAGTATTCTGTCCAACAATGCTCAGGAGGCAATCGATAAAATTCATGCATCGGCACGTTTCGACGATAGGCAAAAGGAAAAAGCTGTCCGAATTATAAAGAAACTCTTTTCGAGTAAAAGCAGAAAGCAAACAAACGAGGAGTCGGCAGAATCGCGCATTGATTACATCAGTGATCATCTTGGAATGCGAAGGGAAGATGTGATCAGAATCGTGACGCTTCTGCGTGATGAAAAGATCTTAGCAGACGCAAAGGACCTTACTGCCTTCATCAGGAGAAGCGAAAACAGAAATAGGTCACTCAGCATTCTTGAAGCCTTTAGTAAGGTTGAAAACTTTCTACTAAACTATCTTCAGGAAGAGGAAAAGATCCTGCATATCAAGGAGCTGAATCAGGATGCAGAGGCACAAGGTTTGGAAGAGGTTAGCACTAACCGGATAAAAACCGTCATTAACTTCTGGGCCATCAAGAACCTAGTTAAACGGCGGAACTTTGAACACCAGAAAAATCACCTTGCGATGCTTTCCCTGCACCCGGGTGAAATACTAAAGGAGAAACTAGAGAAGCGGCATCAGCTGGCTAAGTTCCTGGTAGAATATCTCTATGAGAAAAGCCGGCGCATTACTTCCGAAGATGATAAAGATAAGGAAGAAGTTCTGGTCGAGTTTTCCGTGTTAGAACTGAAAGCTGCATACGAAGGAGAACTGAGCCTCTTTGCATTAAAGATTTCCTTAGAGGATGTAGAAGATGCTCTTTTTTATCTTTCAAAAATTGAGGCAATCAAAATTGAAGGTGGTTTTTTGGTAGTTTATAACCGCCTGAGTATCGAGCGCCTGGAACAGGATAACAAGGTGCGTTACAAGGTAGAGGATTATAAAAAGCTGAATCAGTTTTACGAAAGCAAGATCCAGCAGATCCATATTGTTGGAGAGTATGCTAAGAAAATGATCACTGACTACAAAAACGCCTTGCAGTTTGTGGAAGATTATTTTCAGCTAAACTACCAGTCGTTCCTCAACAAATATTTCCAAGGCAGTCGCCAGAATGAAATACGGCGGAACGTTACACCCGCTAAATTCCGGCAGTTGTTTGGAGAGCTATCACCCACCCAGTTGAAGATTATCAATGATAACAATTCCAGGTACATCGTGGTAGCTGCAGGACCTGGCAGCGGCAAGACCAGAGTCCTGGTACACAAGCTAGCTTCATTGCTTTTGATGGAAGATGTGAAGCATGAGCAGTTATTGATGCTTACCTTTTCTCGGGCGGCGGTTACAGAATTTAAAAAGCGTTTACTGAAGCTTATTGGTAATGCTGCCAATTACATTGAGATAAAGACCTTTCATTCCTACTGCTTCGATTTACTGGGTAAGGTTGGCAGTCTGGAAAAGTCAGATTTGATATTGAAGAAGACGATCGAAAAGATCAGGAACCAGGATGTGGAAGCAAGTCGCATCACAAAAACAGTTTTAGTGATCGATGAAGCTCAGGATATGGATGAGGACGAGTTCCATCTGGTTAAGGCCTTGATGGAGCATAATGAGGAGATGAGGGTAATTGCTGTAGGAGATGATGATCAGAATATCTATGAATTCAGAGGTGCAAGTTCCCAGTTTTTTGAACGATTCCTCCGTAGCAACCACTCCGTTAAATACGAGTTGGTTGAAAATTACAGAAGCAAAAGCAACCTTATAGAATTTACAAATCAGTTTGTCTGCAGCATACAGCATCGCATGAAAGAGACGCCGGTAATTGCAAAACAAATGGATCCTGGGATGATAAAGGTGGTTCGTTACTATGGAGGCAATCTCATTACGCCTTTGATTCGCGACATAACAGGAGCTGATCTAAGAGGTACAACTTGTGTTCTAACCAAAACAAATGAGGAAGCGATGCAAATCACCGGATTGCTGCTGAAGTATAACATTCCTGCCAAATTGATCCAGTCGAACGACAGCTTCAGCCTTTACAATCTGCTGGAGGTTCGGTTCTTTCTACAGTCCTTAAATCTAGATGAGAATACCTACATTATTCCGGATCATGACTGGGAAAACGCAAAGCGGTTGCTAGTCAGGCGGTATCACAGCAGCACTAAACTGGAGATTTGCAAAAATATCATTCGAGATTTTGAAGCGACTAACCCGAAGCGAAAGTACAAAACAGACCTGGAGATTTTTATCCGCGAATCAAGATTGGAAGACTTTTACAATGAGAACGGTGAGGCAATCTTTGTCTCCACCATTCACAAAGCTAAGGGTAAAGAATTCGACGAGGTGTTCCTAATGCTCGAGAATTTCGATGATTCAACCGACGCAGCAAAACGGCAGCTTTATGTTGCAATGACCCGTGCCAAACAAAGCCTCCGAATTCATTCCACCGGCCGTTTCCTTGATAAACTTACTGCCAATAATCTCGAAAGAATGGATGACAGGGAGGGCTACTTGCCTCCCTCGCAGCTGACTATGCAGCTAAACTATAAAGATATCTGGTTGGACTTCTTTATAAACAGGCAAGATCTTGTTTCTCAGCTCATGAGTGGGGAGCGTTTGACCGTGCGTAGTGGTGAATGTTTGAACTCGAGCGGACAATGCGTTCTGAGATTCTCACAAAAGTTTTTGAAGCAAATAGAGGCTTTGAAAGAGAAGAATTACGTTCTCCAAAGTGCCAGGGTAAATTTTATCGTTTATTGGCTGAAGGAAGGAGCGGAGAATGAGGTCAAAATTGTTTTGCCTGAGTTGGAGTTCGGGAAAGTGAATTGAATAATCCACCAGAATATCTAACATTTCTTTTCTGTCGACAGCCATATTCTACGGAGTATTTTGGTTATAAAATCTGCTTGTTGGATTGGCCCGTTATAGACCGATATTATGCACTTTGCGCACCTTGTAACCGAAAATCTAGTTTTAATATCAAAATAGTTTCGGCACTTTATATCCGGCGTGAATATTGTATTTTTACATTTCATCAGCTGCTTACCAGTATGTCAATTTTAGAGTTTGAAACTAAGCGTGAAAAATATTTGATTACCATCAGGAACCTGAGGAAACGTAATTTCAGCAAAGGACTACCATTTCTTCTACTTTCAGAAACGCTGCCAGAAGGACAGGTCTATAAAGAGTTTGCTGATGGTCGGATTGAAATACAGGAAGTTGCATCTGCTGGGAAGGAGTTTCGTACGCGTGTAGTTAAAGTTTTTAAAGGAACGCAGGCAGACGGCATCCGTAAGCAATATGGATTACTCTAAACCAACGCTCTTAGTTATCTCAGGACCAAATGGTGCTGGCAAGTCAACTCATATCCAAACCATGTTACCTGATCCATTTCAAGGAATACTTTCGTTTGATAGGGATAAGACGCGAATATTTTTTGAACTGGAGTTACAGACGGCGGGCGTTCTTGAGATAGAAATAGTCCCGAGTGCTACTCGCATGATGGAAGAAAAGCTTTTTGAGGAAATGAAAGAGGCTATTACACATCAGGAAAACTTTGTATTGGAAACGCCATTGTCGCATCCAGATTACTGGAAATACATAGATATGTTTGAGTCTGCTGGATATCAGGTACAGCTCAATTATCTTTGTTTGGACAAGATAGGGGATTGTATTGGTAGGGTTGAACAAAGAGTTATTGAAGGTGGGCATTCTGTCAGGCCAGATACAATTAAAAGTGTTTATAACGACAATTTAATGCATATCAACAGCCAATACCAAACTTTTACAAGGATAGAACTCTATGATGGAATGGTAGTACCAACATTGCTTTGTAGTTTGGATAATAATATCATTGAATATGTGTCTTCTAAAGCATTAACGAAAACGTGGATCAAAAATGGACTGCCATCATTGTACATGCAGCTCAAAAGTTTCAAGACTAAATAGCTGATCCTTTGAATTCGATATTTAGGAAAAGAGCTAGCAAAACTGGTTTTGTGTTAGTGATGGTGCCAAGCTTTTTACAAGTCTAGAAAGTTCCCTTTCCTAATTTATTAATACATTTACCTATAACTTAGATTTTACTTCTCCTTCTATGGCCCGTTTTGTTCAAGGCGACGCTCTCAATGCTTCGCTCATTAATTTAATTAAGAATGCTGATGAGTTTTTATATTTGATTTCTCCATATATAAAGCTTCACTCAAGAATTGAAGATCAATTGAAACTCAAAAAGGGGATTCCACAATTGCAAATTGTCGTTGTGTTTGGAAAGGCAGAAGAGGGTCAAACCAGTAGAATTTCCGAGAGCGACTTGGCGCTTCTTAAGGATTTCCCTAATATCGAAATCAGGTACAAGAAAAATTTACACGCTAAATACTACGCGAGTGAAGATGGCGCTCTAATTACTTCTCTAAACTTGTACGACTTTTCCCAGAATAACAATATAGAAGCAGGCGTATGGATGGAAACGCGAAAAAGCATAATTGGGAAACTCACCAATTGGAACGAAGACTTGGCGCCTGACAAAGAAGCCTTTGAATTCTTTAAAGATGTGATTGCGACCAGTGATTTGCTTTTTAAAAATGAACCTAGCTTTGACGATGGCTTTGGAATGAGTCATAGCTACCTTAAATCGAAGACTACCGTTGATAATATTGATGGTTTTTTTAGACGGCCGCAGGTGAACGTTTCGGACGTCGCTGGATTTAAATCTTTCGATAGAAGACCTAAGTCTCAAGCGTACCTTCAGCCGAAGCCGCATACAGGATTTTGTATAAGGACCGGAAAAGAAATTAAATTCGACGTTGAGAAGCCATTTTCTCCCGAAGCCTACAAAAGCTGGTCACGATATGAAGACTCGCTGTACAAGGAAAAATATTGCCATTTTTCTGGCGAAGCTTCTAATGGACAAACATCGTTTGCACATCCTGTCTTGAAGAAAAACTGGCGTAAGGCTAAGGATTCATTCAAGTTCTAGCTAGGCTGGCAAGTTGAAGGACGCGAAAGAAGACCTTTCCGTACCTGGAGTTTTTTATCACGGTAAGGTATGATGAGAAGGAATGAGCTGAGCTTTTAAGCGTGATAAGGTGGAAAGCCTCTGTGCTTCCAAAATTGAATAAACTACATACAATACCATGAAGCTAAATGTCACTAGAGAAGCAATATTAGGAGCAATTGACTTAATAGATAAAAATTATAAGCTGTCGAAAGGGAGGTATTCTAGCACGTATGATCTCTTTTATAACGGAAAAACGTATCCGCCTATACTTGTTTTATCAGAGGCAAATAAACTGGTAGGCGGTAAGGAATTGAAACATAATGATTTTAAAAATGTGCAGGAAGCATTTAAGGTGCTTAACAGCCTAGGATTTGAAGTGAGAGCTAAAGAAAGTATGGCCTTGAGGGATATGCTTATCCGATTTTCAAAAATCTATGAGGAAGATCGGAAACAAAAATATAGCAAAAGCTTAGAAAGCTATCAAATTATTTGCGAAGAAATTCCAGCAATACTAAGACGAAAGCTTCAGAAGTTCGAGCTACGTATACAAGGCTCTATTGGGAAAGGTAACTTTGCGAATTATCCTTGGATAGCGATTTTTAATCCTCAAGCCAGCACTGGTGCGACGAATGGCTACTACGTTGTGTTGCTTATCTCTGATGATTTAGAGCGTGTATATCTAACGCTGAATCAAGGTTCGACCCTACAAAGCAAAGAGGATCAACTAAGAAATACAAATCATGTTTTCGACGTTTTAAAGGAGCTTCCTGGTTTTACCAAAGGGAGGCTTCCGGAGAATGGCCTGGTAAGAAGGTTTGCGAATGAGGCCGGCAATAAAACAGGTAAGAAGTACGAAAATACAAACTTGTTTTATCGAGAATATTCAATTAATAATTTTCATGAAAATGACTTTTATGAACACCTAATTATATTGTTGAATGCGTATGAAAAATGTGTTCTTAGATTCGACAAAGAAGAAAGCATGAATAAACAAGGAATAAAACTTTCTACCGACGTACTTACGCAGGATTTCCTTGCAGCCAAGTTAAATTATTCACGGAAGTTTACCCAGCGCTTTGTCGCCTCACTTTTGACCAAACCATTTCTCTTGCTTAGCGGCTTATCGGGTTCTGGTAAAACAAAGATTGCACAAGGCTTTGTACAATGGATTTCAGAAGGGTCTAATCAATACAAAGTTGTTCCTGTGGGAGCCGACTGGACGAACAGAGAACCGCTATTAGGGTATCCAAATGGTCTAGATCCAGACCTATATACAACACCAGACAATGGTGTTCTGCAGTTGATTATAGAAGCAAATCAGAATTCAGCTTTGCCTTACTTCCTGATCTTAGACGAAATGAACTTGAGTCATGTGGAGCGCTATTTTGCAGATTTCTTAAGTGTTATGGAAAGCAAGGATACCATCAAACTCTATACTGGTAAAGAAAGAAAAAGTGCTGATAATCAAATTGTCCCATTTGAACTTAGCTGGCCCAGTAATCTGTTTATAATTGGTACCGTGAATATAGATGAAACAACTTATATGTTTAGTCCTAAGGTTTTGGACCGGGCGAACGTCATAGAATTTCGGTTGACTAGTGAAGACCTTAATACTTATTTGGCAAGCCCTTCTAAGCCAAAGCTTGAGACGTTAGTTGGCAAGGGTTCGTTGATGGCGGCGAACTTTCTTGAAATGGCTAGTAGTACCGACTTGATTATCCTTGGGGAAACTTCTAATGTGCTATCTGCCTTTTTCATCGAATTGAGGGCGGTCGGTGCTGAATTCGGTTACCGTACAGCTAATGAGATTGTCACCCTAATTACTAGGTTGGATAAACTAGATCCAAACTTAAGTAAAGACGAGAAAATCGATATCTCCGTGATGCAAAAACTCCTTCCAAAACTACATGGGTCTAGAACCAAAATTGTTAAGGTGCTTGAATCCATACTAAAGCTCTGTTTGGTCAATGGCAATTCCTTCAAAATCGAAGATCTGTACGCGAGAAAATTTGAAGATACTGAGATACGCTACCCTATCTCTTTTGAAAAACTCTCCAGGATGTACGCAAATGTGATTGCAAACGGCTTTACGAGTTACGCAGAAGCTTAGACAATGGTAACTGAATCATTAATCATTTCATTAGAACATTTAGAAGTAGGATTAACACTCGAGATAATTCCCGACAAAGGTTCCCATTGTAGAATTGTTAGTGCTTTAGAAGCCATTGAACACGGAGAATGCATTTACCAGATTTTCGAAGGCCATTCATATGAATATGAGTTTGTTGGTAGTGAAAAATACATGCTCTCTGCCATTGTAGACGGGATAGTAGTACCATCGAGGCGAAATACCGCCCGTGGCAGGATCTTTCCGAATATCTACGTCGGCACGTTAAAGCTGCTGGTAACTGATACGCTTAATCATCTTGAAGTTGATGAACTGAGCCTGGAAGTCATCGCAACTAAATTTGATCAGTCTGTAGATAATAGCTACCGGTCTAATTATCGCAGAATGCTAGAAGACATAACGGATAAGTGCTCGGAGTTGCTGATGCAAACCAATGCTCCAGTTTACCAAAACTTTGAAATAGATTACGGCAAGGAAAGTAAGACAATATATCAACGGTTTGCTTTCGTAAAGTCAATTTTGTATACCGACGAATTTGAAGGTGCCATTCTTAAAATATTTAGCAATCCTTCAACAATATGGGAGCAAGAGCACATACAAACAGATATTGGTAGATTAAAGCGGCTTGATAATCAAAGCATAAAGCAGCTAGCAAGTGGCCGTGTTCGAGTACCTGTCCCAAGATCTACTACCATTCATAAATTAGGTATCACGTCGGTTAGTGAGAAAATACAAACATCCCGCAAAATTGAATCTGTTGATAACGCTGAAAATAGGTTTATAAAGCACACTTTAAGTACATTTCTACAATTCACGGAGTCGTGTTTGAATATTTTTGAGAAAACTAAAATGGATCGGCCTACAATTGAGGCTGGGCAAATGGTTGCTAAATTAACAAGGTTTTTGGGACATCCATTTTTCAAGACCATTCAGCCTCCTAGGACCTTGAAATTGAATAGTCCAGTATTACAAAAAAGGGCTGGTTACCGCGAAGTTTTAAGTAGATGGCTTCAATTCGATCTTGCATCTAAACTGGTTTGGAAAGGAGGGGACGACGTATATGAGGCGGGTAAAAAAGACATTGCAACACTCTATGAATATTGGCTGTTCTTCGTCTTATACGATCTCGTTTATGACAAGTTTGCTGTTCAAGCTATGGGATCCAGAGCAAATCCTTACGGTGATCTTATTGAGTTGACTGCCGATGGCCTGAATTTGAAATTAAAGTCCGGAAACTATCAAGTTATTCAGGGTTCCTGCGAACGTTACCATAGAAGTCTATCTTTTAAGTTTACCTATAATCGATCGTTTAAGGGAAATACCAGCTATGCTGGTCAAAAAGCCGGCAGTTGGACCACAACGTTACGTCCAGATTATACCCTATCGTTCTGGCCAGCGGTTTTCTCAGAATCAGAAGCTGAAATGGAAGACGCAATAGTTCACATTCATTTCGACGCAAAATACAAGATCCAGGATTTTAATAGAGAAATCCTTCGTCCGGAAGATAGCAATGAGGAAGCCTTGAACATCATTGCTCAGGAGGAACGGAAGGGTACCTTTAAGAATGTTGATTTATTGAAAATGCATGCTTACAAAGATGCTATCCGTAGGACTGGTGGCGCATACATTCTGTACCCTGGGGATAGATCAACCCAATTTAGAGGCTTCCATGAAATCATTCCCGGATTAGGTGCCTTTACAATAAATCCATCTTTAACAAATACCGGAGTAGGTGAACTTTCGTCATTCCTGGATAAAGTGATTGAGAATTTACTCGACCGTACGAGTCAGAGGGAACGCATCGTAAACAAAAACCATCAAATACTGAAAGATAGAGGTTCAGCTTATGAATCTTCACATATTAGATTGCCACAGCAATTTGATAAACATAAGCTGGACCTTGACGAGACTTACGTGCTCGTTGGATATCTAAAATCTGAACGTCATACAAACTGGTGTATTAGTAACGGGCTCTATAATTTCCGGATGAATGATGCGAATGGATCACTGGTCTTAAGCAAAGAGATGGTAAGCGCAAGCTACCTGCTACTTAGAGAATATGGTCAGACATACGCCGACAAGCTGTTTCGAATAGTGGGCAATGGACCAAAGGTATATTCAAAAAGCAAGTTGATTGAGCTTGGGTATACATCTCCTTCAAAAGAGGAATACCTCGTATTTGAGATTGAACCTGTTGTTGAACCGGAGCTTCTAAGCATAAAATGGAACTATAAGGAACTGGAGGAGTTTAAAGCATTGATGGATGGTAAAGGTTCTATTTATGAGAAAACAGGGAAGCCCTTAATTACATCTTTTAAGAGGTTAGTTCGGGTAGGGGTGGAAAGCGGCTAGACAAGGCTCTGTCCATCGTGGCGATGACATTAGTCCTACAACCTACTTACTACAAATGATGCTAATTTTATGCTATCTGTTCCATTCGGAAACGTTCCTCATTAGTATATTAGCACTTCAGATACTTCAGAAACAATATGATTAATTTAGAAATTAACTGCTTCTCGTCAGAGACAATCGATCAAAGCATTGATGATATCGCTGATAAATTGTTCAAAGATTTTAAACTCCAGGTGAATGAAAGCTTCTATCGGCTAATAGATCTGGAATTTTATTACTATGCAGAAGGGCTTCACGAGGACGTCTATGCACATCAGCACCAGGCACAGCTTGAAAGTGCTAAGTGGTATTTCCATGGATCTGGCATAGATATTACCTTCGGCAATGGAAAGCATTTCGGAGGCATCCTCATTCGTGCAATAGCCAAGGTTTCCCCCGAAGGAGAGAAAAGCAAATATTTCATTGAAAAGGAAATTCACGGCCCTTTAAACGTGAAGACTGAAATTTGCAAAAATTTAAAGGGGGTTTTTGAAGATGCGGATAATGTCTTCCGCTTAGTTGATATTAGTAGAGATAAACACGGTGCTTTAATGATAGAACCCGAATACATTATCAATACTCGTCGCATCGGCTTAAATCCGGATAAAGAAATCACAGATAAGTTCTTTTCCAAAAAGCACCGGTTCGTTATTTTTCCAAACCTTAAGCTAAAAAACAAGACTCAAATTGCGTTTGATATGAAAGCGAAGTATCCGGACTTAGACGATGCTGCAATCAATAAGGCAATGGGTTCAAAATTCCTTTAGTGATTACAGACGCACAGACCAATACTCTTTTTCTTGCTGATGTTCTTCCTCAAAAATTTCCTGGCTTCTACTCGGAATTGGAAGTTCTATTGAAAAGACTTCAGGTCAATTTTAAATTTCTACCACATTCAAAGGATATTTGGGCTGTAGACTATATGCCGGTACAAATTGATCAGGATGAATTCGTGCAGTTCATATATAATCCGGATTATCTTCAACCCAGGAAGTGGCATAAAACGATATCAGATGCTGCACAGATTGCTGAAAGCTTGAGCATTCAAACTAGGAACTCCAGAATTATACTCGACGGGGGAAATGTTGTGAATGCAAACAACAAGGTGATCTTGTGCGATAAGATCTTAAAGGAGAATAGGTCATTTTCGAGCCTCGAATTGATTTCTGAATTGAAGAGCACTTTTCGTGTGGACGAGGTATTTTTGATACCCCAACAACCTGGTGACTTTATCGGGCATGCTGATGGGATGATTCGGTTTGTTGATGACAATACGGTTTTGATCAATAACTACTCCCGAGAGAAACCAACTTATCAAAATGCTGTAAAGACTGCGTTGAAAGCTACCGGCCTAAATTGTATTACCCTACCGTACAATCCATACCAAAACAGGACGACCACGCAGGCAAGCGGCATTTACATCAACTATCTACAAATGGAAAAGGTTATTGTGATGCCAATCTACGGAATAAAGGAAGATCATGAAGCATTTAGGGTGATGGAGGCTATGTTTCCGTATTCTATTATTGCAACAATTGACTGCAATGATATTGCAGATCATGGTGGCGTGCTGAATTGTATTAGTTGGAACATATATGTGCCAGGGGATGAGGTACTTTTAGGCACAGCAGATTGATGCAGTGCCATTAATAATTTCGACACGACTTAAAGCGTCTAAGCCTTTCCGTCCCCATTTAATTCTTTTTCCGTAGAAATACGGTGAGAAAATGTCAAGTTGATTCTCATCAATGTAAAATATTATTTCTAGATTTGAGAACGTACAACCCTAAATGTATGACGCTTTCACATTCTCCTGCATCAAATGCAGAATTCTATAATATGGCTAATTGCGAGATTCCCCTTGGGTCATTCTCTGCCATTTTCAATTCTTTTCGTTTTGACAGTTCTCAGCATTTGCTTTTAAAAGAACCTTATTCTATGAAGCTGTTAATAACCGAAAGAACTGTGTTGAAAATTGATGCTTCATTCCATTTTTAGGTTTTAGCTTTTTACCAAATCACAACAGAAACAAAGAATTAACTGGCACTTAGCAGGTGTAATGGTGACATGTTGATTAAAGAATTATTTAAAGCACTTTAGAACATACTAATATCAATCCCATGGCAGAGCAAGAGGAAATCGATCAGCAAGTATTGCACAATAACAAAGAAATTTTCGCACGGTTTGAAGCGGAACTTAAGTCGGCAAAAATCGAGATTCTAGCCGCTGTCGCTTGGTTTACAGATGAGGAACTATTTAATATTCTTCTGGGAAAGTTGAAGGAGGGGGTTCTTGTTGAAGTTATCATTGCTGATAATTCTGAAAACGAAAAGCTTGATTTTTCAATCTTGACGGATCGTGGGGCAAGCGTCCTTAAAATAAAAAATGTAGGCTATGGGATAATGCACCAAAAGTTCTGCGTCATTGACAAACGACGGGCATTACACGGATCCTATAACTGGTCAGTAAATGCGAAAAATAACAACCATGAAAGCATCATTGTCACTGATCACAAAGATACTGTACAAAGTTTAATCAGCAATTTTGAAAATATGAAGGAAAGGGCTGCGACAATAGCAGCTGGGGGTGACCCTAATGCCGTCGAACAACCCTTTACTGCTTCAAGTCGGGACAAAAGAGAAGACAGCCAGGTGGTTAAATCTGACTATGAGAAGGTGCTCGACTCTATGATCGCTGCGGAGGTTAGTTCATTCAATAGGGAGGGATTGCGAAAGCAAGGCTATGATCGGGCTCAGGCCAATAATGGGGATCATCAAGTATTATACAAAGCTTTAGACACCCTGTATAATGGGTTTATAAATGATATCGATGTCATTGAAGATAAAAAGAGACGGCTACTTGCTAAGATTGACGAACAAAGGGCAAAGGCAGAAGCCCAACTTAAAGAGAAAAGCGACCTGCAGCTAGAATCAATTACGCAGGAGTGCGAAATCACTCAAAATAATTTAAATAACAAGATTGTTGGTTTAAGATCAGAAATCTTGATTACGCAATCTGCTATTTCTGATTTGAAAGAAAATCGGGTACCTGCGTTGAAAAGTAAAATTGAGGTAATCGAAAATGTCATTAAGGAATCACTGCTGGAGTTTGTAAAGCCTGGAATCAAATGGTTCGAGGTTGTTTTTACATCTACTTTCGGAATTGCTTTATTCCTGTATGTCTTAATGTTCTACTCCTCAGCAGCCTATATCCTGCTTTATAGTGAGGAGGACGCCATTATCACTCAAAAAACTTCTGCAGATCCGATAGCGCCGCAAGTATTCGACCCGAATGCGATAAGTAAAGCATACGACCATGGCGGCATGGCAGTGCTCTTTGTCTTATTATTTGTGTTTGTGCCGCTTGCATTTGCCATTATGAAAAGGCTTCTTCCAACAGATTATAAGCCCTGGTTGAAAAGAACGTTGAGTTACGTAGGAATAGCATCAGTAGATACTTTTATAGCAATAAAGGTAGCCCGTTCCATTCAGGAAATAAAAAACTTGACTGAACTTGATCCTGTTCAGTGGCGTCTAACAGATGTTTTTACAGATATTAATTTTTATCTGGTGTTTGTTATGGGGGCGGCGGGCCTGATACTTTTTGACCTATGCTTTGAGAAAATCCATCTCTTTTTTGAGGAGCGCAATCCTGATGTTGCAAGACAGAGAAACAAACTTTTTATCTCACAGAAAAAGGAAGAGATCGCCGCCATTGTGCAGGAACTTACTGAGGTGAATTCAGAAGTACGACAAAGAGAGCAGGAAATCATTAACAAAACAGGTCAAATTACAACTGCGGAAAACGAGCTTGGAAAGCTCCCGTTAAAGAAAGCTTCACAACTTGAGAATCGTAAAACGGACTTGAGAAATAAACTTCAAGTAATACAAACAACAACAGATATCTATAAAAGCCACATTGAAAATGATAATGTACCAGTTTCAATAGATGCTTTGAAAGACAGGATCAATGTTTTCCTGGAAGGATGGAATGATTTCCTCCATATGGAATATTCGATTAATAAAGCGACTGAAAAATCAGCAGTTGCGACGGAAGTAGCAGTAGCTTGGGAACAAAGGAAGTTAAATAACAGCAGTATTGACGCTAGAGTTAAAGTAAAATAATGAATAAATCACTACCAATTGTTCTCCTATTTGTATTTAGTTTATTGGGTTGCTCAAGTGACGGACAAAGAGATAAAGAAGCGGCCGAGAAAGAGAAAGTTGCCGATTATACAACAAACCATTTTAATGTAACCATTGCTTCAGATTTATCAAACAGGATCAATACAAAGCTTTACCCTAAAGCAATTGCTGATTCTGTAATTGTAAACTTAGTTGTTGATAACGTCTACCCACGGATACTGAAACATAAGCGATCAATGAATCAACTTGATCAATTTAGAGTCGATTTTATCAATAAGCAACAAATTACTGCTTATAATATCAATACTGATAAACTTCAATTAGACTTCGCTCGCTTTGGGAATAAACAACAAGAACGGATCGGATATCTAAAGAAGGGCTTTGGAGTTGACAAAGATGGTTTTAAGAAGGAATTCGCAAGAACTTACGCCAGTGCTCTAACAAAAACCTATGGTTCTGACATATACACATATTTACAACAAGGCATTGATGAGGCTGTGGTAAACACACATACAAGCACGGGAAAAACTGGAAATAAGAGCTTCAAAAACCAATATAGGAATACCCTTATTTTAATTACGGATGGATACATAGAGGCAGGTATATTTGGCCAAGGCTATGATTTAAGTGGGAAGAAGATAGCAGCATTCAGGAAGTCTTTCTTGAACTCAGGAGAGAAAGATCTTTTAACGTTCTACAATAGAAATCCGCAGCATCATATTAAGGCGCTTAATAATCCGTTGTTAAAAGACCTGGAAGTGCTGGTACTTGAGCTTTACGACCGGTCAGAAGGTAAAAGCGGTGCTACTGTTCATCCAACAGATTTTGAAATCATAAGGATATTCTGGAATGATTGGCTTAAGAGATCTGGTGCAAAGCGTGTGGAACTTAGGCCCAAGTTTTCGAATAAGCAAGAGGCGGGTAAAGTTATAATGGAATTTTTAGGGGTTTGAAGTTGAGTTGCTTCTGACGGTGTCCTTATGAATTGGCTTGGAAAGAAAATATCCGATTTAATTAACTATGGGGTGGAATATGTTATACTTTGAACTTAAGGTATTACAACCGTGTGCCGTCTGTTTTAAAGCGGAAACCTTCTTTTTCACTAAGTAGTTATGAAGCCTCCATAAATCTTGTGCTTCCAACGATTAAAATTGTTATCTTTCGAAATTGATTAAAGCCCTGAAGCTGCAAAGCTTCTCGTGTTCTTATCAGACGATTATATTATTTACGCTCAATTCATGAACAACATCATTGATTAACTACGTCATCTTATTGGACTTAATGCAAAGATCATTAAATCCATTAACAATCGTTTCAGAGTCAAAAACAAGTCGACAATATTCGTGGGCTATCCATCAGGAGGTAATTAGTTTATGCCACAATACTTCAAAACGTAATCATGGATGCCGTTAACAGGTTTAGTTAGCTAAACGAGATAAAAGATACTGTAGAAGTGCCTTGACTAGGGAGGATTTAACCGGTGGCGTTTCGACTTAAAAGCCATTTTTATTTTGTAAATGAGGAGTCCATAAAGCTTTTATATAGTCAAATAAGATGGATAAAAATGTGCATATACATTCAATACAATTATTCATTAGTGCAGGGCTGAGAACATTAAATTAATTGTTTGCGAACAGTACTATATGGAAAACGGGGAAGCTGAAAACCGATAAGAGTAAGCTCAAATTTAATTTTCTAATTAACATGTCTAAATTTTATTGTCAGTGCTGTGGAACAGACCGCTCAAGTGTTTCTAGCCTTACAAGTTCTACTTGTAGTAAAAACCCAAATGGAAAGTACCATTTACTCTACGAAGGAGCAGAAAAATCAAAGTATACCTGTAAATATTGTGGAACAGACCGTTCAAGTTTATCCAGTTTGACCGGATCAACATGTAATAAAAATCCCAGCGGAAAGTACCATACACCCATGCTTTAGACTTATACATTTAAAAAAAAAAGTCCAATAATAATTTGCAGTCGAGATTTGTGTTGGGTTTGATTGATAAATGAGATTTTCGTTAATATTCGAGCAACATCAAGGACACTCAGCACATTTCAATGACCAATTGAGTAATACATAAATCTGAATTTTAATAAATAAATTAATGAAGTTTCGAGATAGCATTATAGATTTAGTTTCTAAAAGTAATCTACAGCATCAAAATGTTTACACCAACAAAGGGTCGGGTCTTGAGAGTATAGATAAGGCGCTATTATTTAAAATAAGAAAGTTGCATAACCTTCCTAAAGAGGCAGAAATATTTCGCGCTTATAGTGCCCAGCAATTTAAACCGGGTTCTTTTTTTGAAGCTGAAAGAACCTTTTATCATAGTGTTCTTGTATTAGAATCGGGTTTATCAATTATTAAGATAGAAGAAACTACCGGTTGGGCGAAGGCAGAAGATCTGATTATAGATTTGTTGTGGAGTGACTTCGATAGCTTGGAAGTGATCAAAGAAAACTTGAAAGATGATGAAGGTAAACCGATTACGGTGCGAAGCATTCGGTTTTATTTTTCAGAAGAAAGTAACTTTTTAGATGTTCCATTAGAGCTGTTCGGAAAGTTATCTACTAAGGCTGAAGCTGCGGATGTTTCAAACTTGATACTCGAAATACTTCAGGCCTATGCAGCGGACGTTTCTAAAAGTGATCAAAAATCTTCTGAAATTCTCGAAGATATATCTAATAAAATCAATGCTTCTGAGTACAAGCTGGCTTTAGATACCATAAACAAACACTTTGATTGGGAATTGCTACTAAAATCCAAAGAAAGAATATTCTTTGATTTAGCTGACTTCAAAGTTAATGCATTAGAAGGACTGCAGTTGTATGATGACGCGGTAAATGTTGTAAATGAAGCCATCAAACGTTGCGATTCCGCGCCGGATCCCGAAAGTTGTAAGTCTCACTTTTATGGGCTAAGAGGTAAATTAAACGAACAGCTAAACAAATACAATGTTGCTATTCAAGATTTTGAATATGCATTACTCAGCTCACCTGAGTTAAGTGAAAAGACTGCATTTAAGAAGAGTCAGCAATCCGCGTATAACATGCTAAAGACCAATTTTTCTCAGATAAGCTTTGATCATCGCAGAACTATCCTGATACATGATGAGGTTAAATCAACAGAGTTAAATGACTTCCTTGTATTAGATAGGAGCAACTTGCCTCATGAAATTGTCTTTCCAATCGGGCATCCAAAGGTAAACGAAGTTTATGTCGCACATCCATATATGCACAATGTTTATACGCCATATGCAACATATGATGCTTCTGTTTTTGATATTAAATTTGAGGAATTTTCTTATTTCCTCCAATGTTTAGGCGCTAAGTCGCTGAGGATAGAAGTCCTGAAAGGTAAAGACTTAAAGACAACGAATAGTCGTGATGTTAAACTAGAGGCATCGGCTGAATTTGGTAAAAAGGCAGTTAAGAATAACTTAGATGTAGCGTTGGAATTAAGCGGTAATCAGGAAGAAAATACAAGATCGGTGACATCAAGGACAAGAACTCAGGTTTATAGTCCTACTAAAAAACCATACGTCCCAAAGGATTTAGTATGGTATGCAAATGAACCATCATGGCAACGTTTGTATCAACAAAGGGTAAATGGTAATATTTTGCTACATGAAGATCTCATAAGTTCCAAGAACTCTCATTCTATTAGCAAGGCTGACGAGAGAAAGTTAAGAGTAGCATATAAAAACTTTTTTACTAACATAAACGTCAACGCTGAAGAGTTAGTTGAGAATACATTTGGCGAAACTGAGTCTATAGAGTGGAAAGTAACTGTCGAATTTGAATCGATCGAGAATCTGAACGATATTCATTCGGATCCTACTAATGACAGAATTGCACTGAGCAATAATACATTAGATGAATACCTAGATGAGGTCAAATTTATGTTAGAAGATGATGGTAAGATAGATGATAAGGAACGTTCAATTCTCGAGAGAATGAGGATGAAAATGGGAATTGATAAAGAGGTGGCTATCTCATTAGAGAACGATTTTTTGTCATCATCCGGCTTGAGTGACGATGAAAGGGAATATCTGGAAGAATATTGTGAACTGCTCCAGGAGGGACCTATCGAGGAAAAGGAGCGGAGGGTTTTGGTCCGCTTTGCTAGTAGATTAGGTTTATCCGATGAGCAAGTACTAAAACTAGAAAGCCTTAACTACTAGTAGTGGCTTAGTAAATTGTGTCCTGCGGGGTGTTTTTTAACACCCCATAGGGCTACAGTATAATTTCAATTTGATTGTGTTTCATTCCAAATCAATTGTGTATGAGTAAGAATTTACAACTCCTGATTTCCATTCTGTGCATTGTTATTTACCGAGAACATTATTCCGTTGAAGTTTATCTCGCTGTGATTGGTTGAAATATCATACCTGAGGCCTGCAAGTTTTGCGCCTTAGAAAGTGTAACATTAAAATACGGTTGGTGTCTTCCCTTTCTCATGAAATTGTTTAAGACTTCGGCTCCAAAGGTGATTCCCGAATTTGACTACGATATCCAAGCGCGCACAAGGTTCGGGGAGAAGGTGCTATAAACTGATTTAAAGCAGTGCCAATTTTAGCTCGCGTGTTGGAGGAACATTCGATTTGGTAAGCACGAATACTATCGGAAATATTGCCCGTGACGCTTTTATAAGTGAGATTTTATAATATAACTATGGTTCAAATCTCCTGTTCGAGCAGCCAGATAAAAAGAGATCTGCGCAGACCAGCATCTAAATCTTTACACAAGAAATGTAGAGGTGCATACACTCGTCGGTTTGTTAATATTAGACTACAAGAGTAGGGGAAAAAGCAGAGCATTAATTTTTGTATGCTGGCTGCCGAGCAGACATAGATTGTCTACCTAGAACCTTTATTTTGTACACAAGAAAACCAAATATGTCGAAAAGAGAAGCGCTTACCAGGTACAGTATCATTATTCAAACGCTCCGGAAGTCACCAGCTAGTTTCAAGGAAATTGCAGCAGTATTAGCTCGTGAATCAGAAATACAGGAGTATAACTTCAACATATCTAAGAGGACATTTGATCGAGATATTGAAGAGATCTTAAGCTTGTATAGGATAGAAATTTTGTACGACTATTCAAAAAGAGCATACAAAATTGTAGAACTGGAGGACAAAGGTTTCAACAACAGAATGCTGGAAGCTTTTGACACCTTTAATGCACTTAATCGAACATCTTCAGTTGCCAGGTACATTCATTTCGAAAAGAGAAGACCCCATGGAACAGAACATTTCTATGGTATTCTTCACGCTATTCAAAATACATTGATGATCAAGTACGGATATCATAAATTTTGGAGTGATGATTTCTCTACCAGGATGATCTCACCCTATGGACTAAAGGAATTTAGGGGTCGATGGTACGTGATCGGCAAAGATGAGCATGATGGATCCGTTAAGACCTTTGGCTTAGACCGAATTTCTAATCTCGAGACTACTAAGAAGCGGTTCACTTTTCCAGAAGATTTTGACCTTGATGCCGTATATCAACATTCCTTTGGAATCATCGCCCCATTTAATGGTGTTATGGAGACTGTAATACTTTCCTTTGAACCAAAGCAAGGCAAGTATTTGAAAAGTTTCCCCCTGCATAGTAGTCAGAAAATTATTATCGATAACGAGGAGGAACTTAGGCTAAGTGTCGAGGTGTATGCTACCCATGATCTGGTTATGGAAATACTGTCCCATGGAAACCGCATAAAGGTTTTAGCTCCTGCAGGATTAATCTTGGAGGTTCAGCAAAATGCACTGGCTGCTTCACCGCAAGCTTAATCTTTTACTGAGAATAATGATGAACTGGGGAAACCCAAATGAGTATCTAGGAAAGTTATGGCTTATAAAATGTTTTTGGATGATGTAAGATCCGTTGACTTGGTGTACCCTGGTGAAGATGGACGCTTTGTAGTTGTTCGCTCTTTCACCGCGTTTGTTGGCCATATTCAAAAGTATGGGTTGCCTGAATTCATCAGTTTTGATAATGATCTAGGAGAAGACGAACACGGGAACTTATTGCCAGACGGCTATGCTTGCGCCAAATGGATGGTCTATGAACAAGCCTATGATTTGAGAAAATTTGACTTTAGAGTACATTCGGCTAACCCAGTAGCAAAGGTGCAGATCGAGTCGCTCTTTAGTAACTACATACGCTTCTTAAATGAAGAATCTAAACCTTAACACATACTAATACTTGACGCGCTACTGAATAGTTGATGTCACCTCTATTACATACCACTATAAACAATAATTAACCATAATGACTATAAATGATAATGAACAGGGCATTGAAGTTCTTCCAAGCCGACAAGAATTAATGAACGTCACTAACCGACCAAAAGTTACAAAGGACGAAAAAAATGAGACTCCCTATGCCAAGCCAGCTTTTGACTACATCTTCTTAAACGCCCTCTTAATAAAATCGCTGACTATTCCAGAATATCAGAGGCCATATCGCTGGCAGCCAAAGCATGTTCTGCAGCTTTTGGAAGATATTCATCGTAATTCGCAGGAGAAGAAAGTTTATAGGATTGGCACAACGATTCTCCACCGAAACAAAGAGACGTTCGATATTGTGGATGGACAACAAAGGCTGGTTACCATCAGCCTAATCTTTCATTATTTGCGAGAATGCGGTCATGAAATGATCGAATCTCCTTTGCTTAAAAGTGAATTTAATCACAGAGATTCAAGAACTAACATCCTAAGTAACTACGCGACAATCAAGGCTTTTTTTTCCTCAAAGGGGGGGATTAATGCTAAGCAATTTGGCGACTACATGCTTCATAGTTGTCAGTTTGTAGAGATTGTATTGACGGACCTATCAGAAGCTTTTCAGCTATTCGACTCTCAAAATGCTAGAGGTCGGTCCTTGCAACCATATGACCTCTTAAAGGCTTTCCATCTAAGAGAAATGAAAGATGAAACAGAAGCTGAGCGTCGAACCTGTGTGAGCGCCTGGGAAGATGCTGTGTCCAGAGGTCAGCTAAATAACCTGGGGAAATATATCTTCAAAATCCGTAAATGGGTGCGCGGCGGAAAGCCTGGAGAATTTAACAAAGAAGACATCGGAGAGTTTAAAGGCGTGAATTTCGATGATGCTGTAAGTCTTCCGTATATGCAGGCCTTAATCATGAGTGATGCCTTGCTTGCTGATATGGCGCGAAGTCCGGTTTACAAGACTTTCGGAAATCCTTGTCATTTTCCATTTCAACTTACCCAACCGATCGTAAATGGAAGGCTTTTCTTCAAACTTGTTGAGCATTATAATAAACAATACAACATCCTTTTCGAGGAAAAAAGTAAGGTTAAGAGTTTCTTCGAGCGTCATTGTAAATATGATGGGCACCACCGGATTGGTGATCGTTATGTAGCGGAACTATTTAAAGCACTGATCATTCTCTACCATGATAGATTTGGGGCAAGCCGTCTGGATGAAGCACTTCCAGTGCTTTATAAATGGTCCTACCGCCTTCGTTTAAACAAAAAACGAGTTTTTTATAGCTCAATTGACGGCCATGTCAGTGCTGATAATATTTTTAAAGTGATGGCCTCAAGTTATTATCCGCAACGGATTATAAACCATTCTATTAATATTGGTGAAATAAATTACGATGTACAAGCCATTAAAAACGTCCTTAATCTAAAATAATATGTCTGAACAAAATACACAACCTTCGTCCCTAAACATCTCAGCTTTATTAAGCAACCAAAAATATATAGTGCCACTATATCAGCGAAACTATGCGTGGGAACGAGCAGAGATTATACAGTTATTGATCGATATCCAGCAATCTTCAAAGGACAGCAAAACACAATATTACATTGGTACGCTGATCGTGGACAACCGTAAAGATGGGACGATGGAAATCATAGATGGACAGCAACGGTTTAGTACACTTACAGTAATCAATGCGGTGTTAAAAGCTTTGAATAAAAGCAGTAAAATCATAGACAACCCAGTTATTGATTTCGATGCCAGGTTAGAAGTGAAAGAATACCTGCAGATGCTTTACAGTGATTACGACAAGGCTAAACATTATAACGATGCTAATCTTGAAGTGGCTAAGTTCAAAAAGGCCGTGGACTACGTAGAAGAATATATTATAAATATAAAGACTGATCAGGAGTGTACAGATTTCTCCAACTTCTTCTATGATAATGTAAGAATTATTAGAATTGATGTTCCAACGGGAACAGATATCAATCACTACTTCGAAATCATGAACAATCGGGGTGAACAGCTTGAAAAACATGAGATTCTAAAAGCGAAATTTATCTCTGAGCTTAACACTATCCAACCCGAATTGAAAAAGCGCTTTGCTGAAATATGGGATGCTTGTTCTCAGATGGACAGGCATGTCGTGTCGATTTTGAGTGCGGAGTTACGAAAAGCATACTTCAATGCGGATTATACTTTGGAGAAGAAAAATTTTTTGAATGATCAACTTACATCAACTCCAGAAACTACTGGCGCTACAAGTGAAATCTTTGTGTTGGAAGACCTACTAAAGTTAGGAGACCCAAACTCTGATAGATCAAAAAGTTCGCATGAAGTGCAAGGGAAATATCCTGCAATCATCGATTTCCCAAACTTCCTGCTCCAGGTACTTAGTCTTCAGCCGGATAAGGATCATTCTGTTACAGTTTCCCTGGACGATAAGAAACTGCTAGACGCATTTGGATATACCAATAAAGGGGCAGCGTTTCCTGACCCTGTAACATTCATAAATTCGTTGCTTTATTACAGGCTTTTATTCGACCGTTACATCATAAAAAGGGAAGAAAGCAATGATGATTGGTCATGGGACCTCTCCCGACCAAAGAACTCCAATGATAAAGATCTCACATTTGTTAATACGTTTTCTAAAACTGATTCGGAAAATGAAGATGATGCGACGAATAATGACCTTATTATGCTTCAATCCATGTTTCATGTTACATATCCGGGTAATGGGTCAAAAACATGGATGCAACATATACTGCGGTTCGTGTCTGAAAACAACGGTCTAGTATCCGCAACTGATTTAAAGCAAGAGATGCTTGAGCTTGCGAGAAAGAGGCTGTTAGAGGGGAAAGACTGGACGCATTCTGGAGTTCGTACGCCTCGGTTAGTTTTCAACTATTTGGATTATTTGCTTTGGTCAAAGCAGGAGAGCCTGCAACTTTCGCAGAATGGGAAGAATAAGTTTAAGAAATTTAGGTTTATTCAAAATAACTCTGTGGAACACCTGCTTCCACGCAAACACTTTGAAGGCTCTATAGACGTAAACGATCCCGTATATCAGTTCCGGCAGGAAGTATTGGATTACTTCGGAAATTTGTGTCTGATAAGTCAAAGCAGTAACTCTCGATATAACAATTTTAACTATGCAGCTAAGAGGGAGCTTTTCAATGAAGGCAAATCTATTGAAAGCCTCAAACAAGTACTAATGTTTGAAAATGAGGATTGGAACTACGAGGTAATCAAAAAGCACGGTGAGCAAATGATTTTATTGGTCGAAAATGCAATAGAACAGCCCACGGTCACCACTTTCTAATTTCACATATTTATCGCGGTGTGCCACGTACACCAGCATGCCATGGCTTCAACCAACCTGCGTCATGAAATGTGATCGGTTTACAATGCTTGACGTAGGTCTGCCAATCCGTAATAAAGTTTAAATTTAGCTTGAGAATTGATCAATGCTTATTTCTTAGAGAACTCACGCTCGACTTCAAAGTGCAAGAGCTAAAATAAACAGTTCTTCGTACATCCCCATTTCAATGCGGTTTACTTCCCAATCTTTGTATTGTAGCAGAAACTACAGAAAATCGAAAACATCAATATGGTAGAGGACATACACGATTACTACGAAGAACGCTTAGACAAGATTTTTGGTCAGGGAAGCACTTGGCCACACCGCACATTCAGAACGATCTTAGATCCATATTCTAATGAATGGGAGGGCACCTCAATGGACCGTAAAATAGAAATTCTGGATAAAGTCGTCGAAGCAGGGGAGAGCCTGGAAATGCTGATATTTAATTACAAATGCCGGTACATCGAAAAGAACCGAAAAGATATTGCAGGTTGTGTAGATACTGCCCTCGCCAGAATACTGGAATATCAATTAAGAAAATCACACTAGTAACATCGTTTATTTTTTTCTGTGATAGGTATATTATGAAAATTATCGCAATCGGAGATATTCACGGCAGAAACTTTTGGCAAAATTATATTCTAGAACCTACAGACCAGCTCATATTCGTTGGTGATTACTTTGATCCCTATGATATCTGGATTAGACCCGAGGATGAAATTGCCAACTTCAAGGACATTGTAAGCATAAAGCGAGACAATCCAGACCTGGTTACGCTTTTAATCGGAAATCATGACTATCACTACTTCAGTGGTGTGCAGCAACAGTACAGCAGGTATAATGAGTCTTCAGCGGCGGCCATCAGGGAAGCACTGGAGGAGGCAATTGATCTTTTGCAGATCTGCTGCGTTTACAAGGACATCGTATTCAATCATGCAGGTTTAACCAAAACCTGGTGCACTAACAATCAGATTGACTTTGCAAACTTGGAACATAGCCTTAACCAGAAGTTTGTTGAAGATAGACTTGCCTCTGGTTTCTTAGACGGTATTGGCGACGAGAATGGAAGTGATGTGCGGCAGTCACCATTATGGGTGCGGCCTGATCAACTGCTTGCCGATAAAATTGAGGGCTATAAACAAGTGGTAGGACATACCAGACAATCCACTCAGGTCTTTAAGAATAATGTCGCCTTTATTGATGTGGCTGGCGCTGCACTCATCATTGAAGAATTAGAGACCGTCGATTGGAGTTGAAATACTAACCTCATGTCGATAAACGCCGGAACTGAACACCGCATGTTCAATCATGTGGCTCCCAGATGACTGTTCGTCAGTATCGGTTTGCAGTAAATACTTTTGATGTAAAAACTTAAAGCAAGATTAAATATGCCTGTAGGAAAAAAAAGAAAAAAGGAAAGGGAGCTCATTCGACTAAGAACTGGTTTATTAGGCCAGGCCCGGGATCTGGAGCACTCTAAGAAACAAGAGAAATACCTCGAGTTCATTCAAGGACTGCGCATTGAATTTGATTTCAAGAACTATCCGAATTTCATTTTCTTCTTCCGCGGCATACATTGCCCGATCCAATATAATCTGAAAACCCAGCATGTTTATCTTAGCAAGGAGATGTGGACCAACTTCAACGATGAAGTAAGCCTTGAAGAAAAGGAATGGGAGACAAGGTTGTTCATTAAAAACCTTCTTCGAAGTTACTTTGGTTTAAGCGTCTTTGTCGAGTATTCTCCTTATGTAAAATTCGAAAACTTCAAATTCAACATATCATAAATCTATTTAAATGAACCAATATGGGAGACATTCTTAAAGACAAAAATGGCCGCAGGCTTGGTGAGATTAAGGACCAGGGCATTAACTGGCAAGTCGCCGTAAATGCAAACGGAAATAAGCTGGGTGAATACAATTGCCGCACAAACGAGACACGCGACAAATATGGCCGCAGGCTTGGAACAGGCAATCTGCTTGCAGGTCTGATCTATAATGAACGCTAAGGTAGCTGATACAAAGAAACAAATACGCTCCGGAAACTGCGTTCAATATTAACGCAGTTTTAAATCTTGAACTTTACCTTAAATTTATGACTAACGAAGAAAGAAATATCCGGGAAGCTGCATTCTTGCGGGTTCATATTTTTTATGGCCTGCATGACAGAAACGACGGCTTTGATTCCATGAACATTGCCTACTTCAAGGAAGCGGAGTTCCGGATCGTACTGGAACGATGTAAAGCCATGGGCATAGGCCTCTATGGCATCGAACCATGGAAGAACGGTCAGTTTTTCGATGTTAGGACACCCGAAGATGATGCGGATTGCGACAATCCCGAATGGTATTTTACCGCTTTTGAGGAGTTTGCTGCGTTAGAACAGGATCTGGACTATGCCGCATCTTACCATGTTGCGGATCATATACTGGACTTGGATTACTTCCCCGCCAACCCGCATTACAACTTCCTCAAAAACTTTCTGGAGAAAAAGAGAAACCCCTGATCAATGCTTGCCAATACCAGCCTGTTAAAAGCAATCAACAATGCATTAGAACATAATTTAATTGAATGAGTTTAGTAATCCTCCATATTCCACACGCTTCCACACACATCCCTTCCCGCGCGGCCTACCTGCTCTCTGATGAGGCCCTTGAGGCTGAAATGCTTAAACTTACAGACTGGTACACCGATGATCTTTTTAATGATGGGCAGGACCTGCAGATCCTGGGCAAGGTATCCAGATTGTACTGCGACGTGGAACGTTTTCCCTATGACGACATGGAAGTCATGGCTCCATTGGGTATGGGTGTTCTATACGATCGTACCGATGAGGGACTATTGATGCGGGTCCTAACGCCGGGCGACCGGATGAGGATCCTGAATCAGTATTACTGGGGGCATCATGGAGTACTGACACATGCGGTAAAGAAGTCCCTGGCTGCCTATAAAAGGGCCTTGATCTTAGACTGCCATTCTTTCTCCGATAGCCCCTTTAACAGAGACCTGGATCAGCGGCCAAATCGCCCGGACTTCAATATTGGTACAGATCCTTTTCATACGCCAATGCATTATATCGTTGCCTCTCAGATCTATTTCAAGGATGCGGGTTTTACCCTGGGAATTAACCGACCCTACTCCGGTGCTATGGTACCGCTCAACTACTACCATCAGGATGACCACGTAGAATCAATCATGCTGGAGGTCAATCGAAAACTCTACCTCAATCCAGGTACCAATGAGAAGTCTGCCGCCTACGAGGACATCAAAGCTGTAATACACGGTTATATTACCATGCTGCGGGATATGCATAAGGGCAGGTGCCGCAAGAAGGGACGCCAGTAATTTAGCTTCCATTTTCTTCATGGTTGCTAAATTAATTGATTCAGAAATAACATATATTGTGGCTTAATTAGCGCTCAAATGCATACACTTAACGACGTTCATCATCAGTTCGCCTCCTTTTTCGCGGATCCCAGACTCCAACCTTACGCATATCTGGCTTCCAGGAAGCTAAGTGAAGGGCACATCTGCCTGCAGTTGGATGATCTGGAAACGAAAAAAGCTGAACTGCCCCTGGCTTATCAAAACCTGTTGCAGGATCCTTCCGTATTGTCTGATCTGCCTTTTGTAACTAGTAATCTGCTGGATAAACAGCCATTCGTACTGCACAACAAGAAGCTTTACTTGCAACGGTACTTCAACTACGAAACGCTAATCCTGGACCGAATCGCTGAATTCATCGCAACAGAACAGCAGTTGGAAGGAGAAAGGGCCAGGGCATTGAAGGGGCAGGCGGATTTCATCGGCGCGCTTTTCCCCAAGCCAGCGGAGGGTAGCGAAGCAGCTACCGATTGGCAGCAGGCTGCCGCAATATCTGCTGTGCTGAACAATTTTACCATCATTACCGGTGGTCCTGGTACCGGCAAAACCACTACGGTAGCGAAGATCCTATCCATCTTATTTAAGATCAATCCGAACCTTAAGGTTGCACTTGCTGCACCTACCGGTAAAGCCGCGGCACGAATGGCAGAATCGCTTAAAACAGCTTCCCTAAGTATCGATGCCAGCATTGCGGAGCAGATGCATTCGCTGGAACCAAGCACCATTCACCGCCTGCTGAAAACACTGGTCGGTACGCCTTACTTTAAACACAATAAACAAAATCCCTTGCAACATGACGTGGTGATCATTGATGAGTCTTCCATGATCGGGGTGGCCCTTTTTGCCAAACTCCTGGATGCCATCGGCCCACAAACCAGGCTCATCATGCTCGGGGATAAAGATCAACTTGCCTCCGTAGAAGCTGGAAGTTTGTTTGGCGATCTATGCCAGGCACAGGAACAACCCAATCGCTTCAGTCAAGAACGTACGGCCCTGATCAATGGGCTTAACGGAAGTTTGATTGCTCAGTCTCCCATTCCAGAGCAGGCAACTGAACATCCCTTGTTCCAGCATATCGTAGAGCTTAGGTTCAGTCACCGCTTTACCAGTGCCGGCGGTATAGGCAAGCTGAGCAAAGCGATCATTAATAATGACTTGCCGAGCATAACGGCCTTTCTGCAAGCTGATGCAGACCCGCAGGTGCTTATTGATGAGCAGCATTCTCAAAGGCTTTTTGATTCCTTTGTAGCCGGTTATGCGGAATACATTAAGGAACCGGATATAAAAACGGCCTTACAGAAGTTGAATAAGCTGCGCGTACTATGTGCCATCCGGGAAGGTGACCAGGGCTTGTATGCGCTGAACCGAAAGGTGGAGCAGTATCTCGCCAGCAAGGACTTGATACACCTGAGCGGAGATTTCTATGAGAACCGTCCAATCATCATCACCAGCAACAACTATGCGCTTGGTCTGTTCAATGGTGACGTCGGCATTGTCCGCCCGGATGATAAAGGGGTACTGAAAGCCTGGTTCGAAGACAGCGCCGGTACGCTGCGGGGAATCTTCCCGGGTTTGATCTCGCAGGTGGAAACGGTTTTCGCAATGACCATTCACAAGAGTCAGGGGTCGGAGTTCGATCAGGTTATGGTCGTATTGCCATTGAAGGAGCAAATTGCACTGCTTACCAGCGAGTTGCTGTACACAGGCGTTACCCGTGCAAAGCACAAGATCTTCATTCAGGGTACAAAGACGGTGATCATGCAGACTGCTGAAGGCAAAGTAGAAAGGGCTTCCGGCATTGCGGAAAGGTTTATTAACGATTAGTTCTCACCCAATAAGAATATATGGCGCTCCATTTAAAGGTTTCTAATTCCCTCCTTGACTTAACAAAGCAGTTGTGTGCGGATCTTAAAGATCAGCCTGCATCTGTATTTCAACCAAATTACCTCATTACGCAAACCGAGGGCATGAACAGCTGGCTGAAACTGCAGCTTGCAAGCCAGCTGGGTATTGCCGCGAATTTCCGATTTCTTAAGCCTAATGAACTTATCCAGCAGGTTTATCGCGTGCTGGAAGGTAAATTTCAGCAGTCTTTATCACCACAAAATCAATGCTGGCTGCTGTATACCATACTTGCAGATGAAGCTTTCATAGAACGTTACAAAACAGTTGCTTCCTATTACAGCCTGGATGCTGCCGACAAAGACCTGAAACGGCTTGCGCTCGCGGAGAAATTGTCCGACCTCTTTGACCAGTACCAGATGTACCGCCCGGAAATGATCCGCAGTTGGAACGCGGGTACGAAGGTCGGCATGGAGCATGAAGACTGGCAGCAATACCTTTGGCTGGAGGCCCGTAAGCGTGCTGATGGCAGCCTTCCGGATAAAACCGCAATAGCAGATTATATCAGCACTGCTCTAAGCGATCCCCGGAAAAGGGGCTTGCTGCAGGAACAAATGCCTTTAGTACAGCTTGCAGGTATGTCTGTTTTAACAGCCTTTCACCTGGATATTTTTCATAAGATTGCCGAACATATTGATCTGGCTTTTTACATGTTGAACCCGGCACCAGAGGTTTACTGGTTCGAGGATAAACATGAAAAACAAGTCGCCATATTGAAGAAAAAAGGACTCTTTGAGCCAAATGAGCAAAGCTTAGGCAACGCCCTGTTAACCAGCTGGGGAAAGGTCATTCAGAATACCTTTGGACTCCTGTTTGAAAATGACGCGCTGGTGAATGCCTATGAACCGATCGCCCTTATGGAACCCCTGGAAGATTCGCTGCTTCACAAAATACAGGCAGATTTATTTAACAACCGCCCCGATGCGGAGCGTGAAGCCTTATGCCTCGAAGATGTAGAAGACGGATCACTGGTGATCAGCTCATGTTTTACCCCGGTGCGGGAAGTGGAAGCGCTTTACAATTATCTTGTTCATCTGATCGACAGTCGGCAGGAAAATTTGTCTGCACGTGACATTGTCGTCATGGTTACCGATATGGATACCTATGCGCCTTACATCAAAGCGATATTTAACAATGCACCGCATCGTTTTCCATATAGTCTGGCAGATGAAAATTACAGTGCCAGCGACAGTATAGCAGCCGCATTACTGGCGGTACTGTCCATCAACGCAGAGAACTTCAAGGCAGAACAAGTGATGCAACTGCTCGATTCGGGTTACCTAAGGAAGCGGTTCAGGCTCAGTAACCTGCCGCTGATCCGGAAAGTGGTGGCGGCTGCGAATTTCCGATTTGGTATCGAAGGTGCAGCTGCGGATGACACCATCTTTGTAAGTTGGAGATATGCCATGAATCGCATCATGTACGGAATATGCATGAGCGGCGATGAGGAGTACTTCTTGGAGAACGACGTTCTTTTCCCCTTAGACATGCTGGAAGGGGATGATGCCCTGGAGATCATCAGGTTCTGTCACTTCATGGAGGTACTGATTGACACCGTCGAGGAAAGAAACCGGCCAAGAACGATTACCGGCTGGGTAGGTCATGTGGAAAATGTACTGCTGAACCTCGTGTTTGATGCTACGGAGGAAGAAGATGAGGATTACGCGGTATTGATGAAGCAGCTGGAAGAATACAATATCCTTAATACTATAATATCGGAGCCTGTCAGCTATGCGCTTTTTAATTATAGCATTCAGCAGTCCATTAGCGGCATGGTAAAATCCGGCGCTTTTGGAGGATACGGAATAACCTTCTGTTCGCTGATCCCGATGCGCAGCATACCCTTCCGTGTAGTTGCGTTATTGGGCATGAACTTCGACAAATTTCCAAGGAAAGCCTCCCAGTTGATGTTTAACCTGATCGACAAAGAGAAGCGTAAAGGCGACAGAAATATTAAAGAAAATGATAAGCATCTGTTCTTGGAAACGTTGCTTTCTACTGGCGACTATTTGTACATCAGCTACCTGGGCCAAAGTGTCAAAGACAATACTGCGATTCCCCCCTCAGCACTTGTGGATGAACTGATCGATTACATACAGACAGCGCTGCCGGGGACTAGAGCAGGGGATAAATTGATTACGAAACATCCCCTTCATGGCTTTAGCAGGAAGTACCAGGCTGAAGATTCTAAGTTATACACCTATCTGATAGAAAGCGATCGACTGCTGGAGCGAGCAGTTGTCAGGAAGACAGATCAGTTTGACTTCAGCGAAGTACAGTTGGATAGTTTGCTGAACTTCTTAAAGAACCCGATAAAAGGCTATTACAACAAAGCGCTCAGTATATATTACAATGAGGAAGAAGTGCTGCTTAGCGATACGGAGCTGTTTGATCTGGATCATTTGCAAACCTGGGGATTGAAGAATCAGCTGTTGGAATGCTATCCTGAAGACATCCCGCAGCTCAGGAACAAACTCGTTAAAACAGGCGGACTGCCCTTGAAGAACATGGCGAATGTTGTGCTGGAAGACGCGAATGAAACAGTAGACCCGGTGCGGGCACGTTTTAGGGCGCTGATAGGAGATGTTGAAGAGCGCTTTATTCCTGTAAACCTGCAAATAGCTGTTCCGATTGGAGGGGAGTTGCAGAAGGAGCCTGTGGAAGTCACCTTGGTTGGCACGCTGAACCGCGTATATAAAGAAAAAATGGTTGTGCTCTCCTGGTCGTCAAAAGAAACCAAGTACTTGCTGGAGGCATACATCAAGTACCTTGCTGCCCGGGCTTCCGGATACGAGTTGGATCTGTACTTCATTAGTGCCGCTAACGATAAATTGTACCGATCCGGGACGATTGATCCTTTGAAGGCAAAAAAGAAATTGGTAGAACTCCTTACGCTTTACATGGCTGGTCATCGTATGGCACTGACCTTTCACACAGACTTCGACATCAAACCAGCGGAAATTGACACGCTGACCTTTGACGACTTTAGATCAAAAGTTGGTAAGGTTGCGAACCCCCATGGTTATGATTGTTCGGACCGGTACCTTTTGATCAAGTACAATGAAGGGCACTTCGATCTGGAAATGACTTTAGATCGCTATAAAGAATGCGCCAGGTTATTGTTGCTGCCACTTGAAGAACTATTTGCTGACTATTACCCTAACCCTGAATAACGCTCTTATGCCAGACTTTAAAGAATTTAATGCAAGTATTGTCCCGCTCGCGGGAAGCAACCTGATCGAAGCAAGTGCCGGAACCGGTAAGACGTATTCTATTGCCGTGCTTAGTTTACGGCTGATTTTGGAGAATGAGATCCCGATAAAAGAAATCCTCATGGTCACCTTTACCAAGGCTGCAGTGGCGGAGCTGGAGGAACGTATTCGATTGTTTATACGGCAAGCGTATAAGGTAAGTCGCGGGGAAGACATTACTGACACGACCATCACCGGCTTGGTGCAAACTGCGATCAATAGGGCAGGCTTAGAAAAAGCACAAGCTTTGCTTCAGGAGGCTGTTTTATTCCTGGATGAAACTTCTGTGCTGACTATCCATAGCTTTTGTCAGCAAACCTTGAATGAGTTCGCATTTGAGACCGGCCAGCTTTTTGGTGCCGAACTTATTCAGGACACAAGTGCTATGTTACAGGATGAAATGAACAAATTCTGGCGCAGGCACGTCACCGTGATTCCCGTTGATCTGCTTCGTCATCTGCAGCTTTCGGGCCTGACTAGAGAAAGCATCGGTATGGTAGTTAAGGAACACCTGACTGGAAAACGCTATTATAACTATAATGCATCAACCGATTATACTTGCTGTGAGGAAGAACATTTAATGCTGCTTGAAGAGTTGAAAGTCATTGAAGCGGAGGAGTCCGGTTTGCGCGAGGCTTTGCTGGATCATGTAGTTGTCGAAATGGAAGACATCACGAAGAGTGGGAATTCAAATGCTTACTGCAGAAAGAACTTGGTGCAACAACTCGAAAATCCGGTGAAGTTCCTTGATCTGTTATGGTCTAAAAGAGATAAGGTGAACGTGATTAAGGTCTATCCGGCATTGCTCGAGCGATTGGAAATTTGTCATGAAGCGGTAGAGCGACGTCGTGATAAGATCAAGGAACTCATTCGTAAGCTGAACTGTCTGGCGATTAATGAAGTTTCAAAAGGAATTGATTTTCATAAATCTGCAAACAATCAGATGTCCTATGATGATTTGATTCAGAATCTACACAAAGCACTGGTTACTCGAGAAAATGTGGAACTTGTTGCTTGTCTTCGGACCAAGTATAAGGCTGTATTTATCGATGAGTTTCAGGATACAGATCGTATGCAGTATGAGATATTTCAAAAAGCATACGGTCAAAGCACAATCCTCTTTTACATAGGCGACCCGAAACAGTCCATCTACGCCTGGAGAAAAGCAGATATTTTCACCTACTTCAAGGCACAGGAGCAAGTGGAGCATTTGTATAGCATGAACAACAATTACAGATCATCCGAATCCTACATAGAAGCGATGAACCTGTTTTTCAAACCTCATGAGGACTTTGATACTTTCCATTTTCAACAGGCGGAATCTGCCATCGAGTACATCCATGTGGATTCTCCAGTACCCAATGGCAAGGGTGAACTATGTTATGAAAATCAGGCAGACGTACCCATGTCCATTATCACCGCTGCCAAAAAGGACGACCTCTGTGAGGCGGTTACCGCACAGGTAGTTGAGCTACTATCTTCAAACGCGTATACCATCAAAAAAGATCATGGCCAAAGATCCGTTAGACCTGCAGATATTGGTATCCTCGTGAGGGGAAACAAAGAAGGGCAGCTGATTAAACGTCAGCTCTCAAAATACGGGATTCCCGCGGTGACGATTGGAGAGGCAAAGGTCTTGCAGTCTGATGAAAGCAGCTATTTATTGTATGTTTTGCAGGCCATGAACGACATCTCCATGGCTTCAATTAACAAGGCATTGTTATCGCCTTTTACGGGTTTTACAGACTCCGAAATCCGTGATATGGATGAGGAGCATGCTATCAAGCTTTTCAAAAAATATAAGGCCCTTTGGGAAAAAGACGGGATTTATCCGGCATTACAGGCCTTCGTTGCCGACTACCAGGTAAAGAAAGTCTTGCTATATAGAAATACGCCATCCGGTGAGCGGATCTTAACCAACTTATTTCAATTGTTTGAACTGCTGCACAAGGTTCAGAGTACAAAAAAGCTTGTACCGCTGGAGGTCTTAAGTTGGCTGAAGCGCGGTATGGAAGGCATGGAAAACACGGGCGATGAATTTGAGCAGCGCATCGAAAGTGATGAAGAATCAATTAAAATCGTAACCATACATAAAAGCAAGGGATTGGAGTATAATATCGTTTTAGCGCCTTTCCTGGACCTGATGGTAACGAATAAACATTCACATTGCAGTTACCGCGATGCCCTTACCGGTGAGTACGTTTCCCTTGAAAAAGCGTCTTTGACTGCTGAGCAAAAAGAAGCTTATGAAACGCAGCTTGAACAAGAGAACAGGAGGCTGGTCTATGTTGCAGTGACCCGAGCGGTTTATAAATGCTTTCTGTTTAAGAACAATACGGGTAGATTCAACAACTCATCCCTTTCCGTTTTTCTGAGAGCGCTTTACCAGGCACCCACACAGTTTATTAAATTCATAAACGAAAAGCTTGAAGTTTCATCGGAATACTCCTATGCAAGCACGGAAATTCCACTTTCCCGGATAAGCGCTAAGCCGGTAAGGTTTGAACTTGCTCAGCAAAACTGGCGGAAGATGAGCTATTCCATGTTGAAGCGAAGACATGATATTAGCCTGAGAAGTCCTGCCGCGGTGCAGGAGGACAAGTACGATCACTTCATGTATTCGCAACTTCTTAAAGGTGCAACGACAGGAAACATGTTGCACAACATCTTTGAGAATATAGCCTTCAACCATAGTGGAAAATGGGATTATGCAATCAGGAATGCGGTACAACGATTTGCACCACTGCAATCAGAACGTTATACCGAAATGCTGAAAATGATGCTGGATCAGGTATTGAATGCTTCAATCGACCTTGGTGAAGATCGGTTCCGGTTAGCTGATGTAAATACATCCAAAAGCATTCATGAGCTTGAATTTGATTTCAGGGTTTCTCCTTTTCAGGTAAACGATTTAAATCGTCTTGGAACGGAAGACATGAACATAGCGGTGAACGAATATAGGGAGCTTGAAGGGGTGATGAATGGTAAAATAGATTTGTTTTTTGAACACCAGGGTAAATACTTCGTGCTCGACTGGAAATCCAACCATCTGGGGAACACACTGTCGGATTATTCCAGTGAACGTCTACAGATCGCTATGAATGAAAATAATTATCACCTGCAATACTTGCTTTATACGTTGGCGATAAAGAAATATCTGAAAAGTCGCCTGCCTGCGTTTGATTACGACACACAGTTTGGTGGTGTAATTTATTTGTTTGTACGGGGACTTCGAAAGGATCTTCCCCATGGTGTGTTTGCAACAAAGCCTCAAAAGCAAGTGATAGAAAAGTTAGAATGGCTGTTTTCACAACCTGAAATGGTGGAAACCATTTAGGGAAAACTCAAGATATCTTTTAGAGAATTAAAATATTAATTGTATGACACAAACTGACCGCCTGCTTAAGTGGGACGAGTTGATCCGGCAAAAGCGCTACCCGGGCATTCAGAATTATAATGAACTTGTCCAATCGGGTTCGCCAATTGCGGAGAGAACCCTTGAAAACGATATTAGTAAGCTTAAAGCTATTGTCAGAAATAAATACCCTGATGAAAAGCAACCAGTTCGTTTTAGCAGGCAAAAAGGTGGTTATTACTATGCAGCTGAATATGCTGCTTTCAACGATTTCGATCGAAAGGATATGCGCAGCTTGCTGGATATTTGCCGGTCATTAAAAGGCTATGAACATTTGTTCAGTGGAAATGAAGGACAGAATATACTCTATAAATTGAAAGCTTTAGCCAAAGAAAAGAATCTTGAAAATGATATGAATTCCATTCACTGGCGACCCGTTGTACTAAGCAAAGAGGGCAGGATGGAAGGCCAGGAGCATTTTGATGATCTTGTAAGTTGTATTGAGCAACTTCAGTCGATTGATCTGCATTACCTGCCATTTGAGCGTAAATCGTATACAACATATCGGGTGTTGCCGGTATTGCTCAAAGAATGGCAGAATTGCTGGTATATGCTCGCTTATCCCTTGAAAGACTGGGATGGTAAAAGTAAAATCTATCTGCGGGTGAATGATTTGAAAGTTTTCGGACTGAACAGAGTGGTCAGGGTACTTCAACAGGGTCAGCACTTCAGGGACCACATTGCGAATCTTAAAAATTTCAATCCGCACAAGTATTTTGAACATGCTTTCGGAATCTTCCGCACAAACCTTGATGCCGCACCGACAGTCTATCAGTTAAAGCTGGAAACAGCTGACTTGTGGATGTATGGATATCTAAAGAAAACGCCGATTCATCCTACATTCAATATCGTTGAAGATGAACCGGGTCGGAATTACATTCGTTTTACCGTTGACTTGGAATGGAGTCCGGAATTAACTGGTTTCCTGCTGCAATTTTCGCCCAGATTGAAGTTAATTGGGAACAAAGAGGTGCTAAGCAAATTTAAAAGTTGCATCACATCAATAACGAGTTTATACGATTTGTAGAACTTCTAATCGACTTTCATTATATCCCTTTATCGCCTATGAAATTTCTTTGTTTATCAGATACCCACGGTAAGCACCGGCTCTTGAAAAGCCTACCACAAGCTGATGTCATCATTCATGCCGGTGACTTGAGTAAAGATGGAACTGAAAGGTCTTGCATGGATTTTATGAATTGGTATAGCAAACTTGATTATGAGCATAAAATCTTCATTGCTGGTAATCATGACTTTTTCTTTGAAGAAGCTTCAACGCAATACATAAGCAAGGTGCTGCCTGAAAACCTGGTGTATTTAAACGATAGCGGTATAACCATTAACGGTATAAACATCTGGGGATCACCTGTAACCCCAAGATTTTTTGACTGGGCCTTCAATCGCGATAGAGGCAGGGTCATCAATAAACATTGGAAACTTATTCCAGCTACGACAGATATTTTGGTTACCCATGGCCCACCTATGGGAATTCGTGACAGGGTTGGTCTCAATGACCATGTTGGTTGTGCAGATCTTCTAAGGCACGTGAAGCGAATAAAGCCTAAGTTTCACGTTTTTGGCCACATACACGGGTCCTATGGACGATGGAATAGGCCAAATACACAGTACATCAATGCCAGTGTTGTCGATGACAGCTACGATGTTAAGAATGTACCCCTGGGATTTAGCTTGTGATTCAAGTTTGACGCCCTCCAGATTGCACTCGAAAATCTTTCTTTAGAGAGGTTACTTTGCTTCGTTCGTCAAGGCAATGGCACTGTTCAATGCAGCTGAAAGTGCATTTTTAAATTTTATGAAATCATCTTGACGATCTGCTTCTTCACTCAGCTTTAGTGAATTTCTAACCAGTTTCACTTGTGGAAGATCTTTTTCGTAAGCCTCGGTAAAGGTGTCTGGGTTTTTATTTTTAAGTATTCTAATGGTATGAGAATACTGCTCATAAATGTCTGTGATGATTGCCAGACTCTTGTCATCGTAAATTGTTAAAGCATTAACCTTTGTGGATAGCTTTTCCAGCTTTCCTCTTTCTTTTGCGTAACCCATATTCGTCAAAGATACTGTTTCAGCCTCATTTATCCCCTTATTTGATAATTGCTCCGCTCCAAAAGATTGGTCAAGGCGGAATGAGGCCATTGTTTATGAGGTGAGTTTAATTTGCTCCCCATCAATTAGCGCTACCTGCCTGCCCATTTTTTTCTGTATGACGCCAAAATGGTCGAGCTCGTTCGTACTAATCAAGGAAATTGCATCACCCTGTGCCCCTGCACGTCCGGTTCGCCCAATCCGGTGAACATAATCCTTTGGTGAGCGCGGCAATTCATAATTAATGACAAAAGGCAAGGCATCGATGTCAATTCCTCTTGCCATCAAATCGGTTGCCACCAATACACGCAGGTTCCCGGATTTAAATTGTGCAAGTGATTCGGTCCTGGAACCCTGGCTTTTCTTGCTGTGGATTGCTTTTGCGTCGATGTTGTTTTTACGTAACTTATTTACAATGGCATCCACCTGATGTACGGAAGATGCAAATACCAATACCTGTTTCATTTCATGATGCTTGATCAGGTAGCGCAAAAAAGGACCTTTCTTATCGTCTGATATGATATAGGCTACTTGTTTGATCAGGTCAAGTGATTCCTCCTCAGCATCAATTTTAATTGAAATAGGATCTTTTAGCAGTAGCTGCTGAATATTTTGCACCTCCTCGCTCAGCGTGGCAGAAAATAGAACGTTTTGACGTTCTGGAGGGAGCAGACTTATGATCTTATCCATGTCTTCTTTAAACCCTAAATTCAACATCTTATCCGCTTCATCTAAAATCAATGTTTCAACAGCAGAGAGGGAAGTGGCATTTGAACCAAGTAAATCCAGAAGCCTGCCTGGTGTGGCGATCAATACGTTTACGCCTTGAAGCGCCATCATTTGTGGGTTGATGGATACGCCCCCATATACCGCTAGGGTTCTAACGGGTTGCAGAAGATTTTTGCTGAATACCTTAAAAACCTCCTTTACCTGCTCGGCAAGCTCACGGGTAGGTACCAGCACCAGTACATTCGCATGTCGATTCTTAACGAGTAGCCTTTCCTGTAAGTTCATTAGAACTGGCAAAACATAACTTGCCGTTTTTCCCGAGCCTGTTTTGGCTATGCCTAAAACATCCTTTTTACTCAAAATTGCTGGAATCGCTTTTTCCTGGATCGGGGTAGGTTGAGAGAAATGCTGATCAGTCAGGGTTTTTAATAAAACATCCGATAGACCTAAGGAATCAAAAGTCATATTACTTGATTTTTGCGTAAAAGTAGGTAAAATGGTTTAATCAAAAACCTTGCTTCCAGAGCCACCAATTGCCCAGGCACCAAAGAAACAAATCGCAGAAGGAATAACCCAGCCCAACTCGTATTCAAAAAGCGGAATATGGTTCAAAACTTCAATGTTTGCTCCGCTAAGCAGTGAGTAGTGCTTCAGCAGATGAAATACAGCAATTAACGTCGATGCTAACAATGCATAGATATAGGGCTGACGGTTCTTGACAATTGAGCCAAAGAATACGGTGTAAAGTACCAGCGTTATAGCAATTGGATATACGAAACTTAAAATGGGATAAGCAAATGAAATGATGTTATCTACGCCCGTAATGGAAAGTACACAGGAAGCAATACAGCAAACAGTGACTAGTAATTTATAACTCAATTTCCCTTTCGTAAGTGAGGAAAAGAAAGTTCCAAATGCAGCAACTAAAGCGATGGATGTTGTTAAACATGCAAGTGCAATGGAGATGGCAATACCGATCTTTCCATAAGGTCCAAGTATGGTCTGTGAAATGTGCATCAGGAGCTCGGAACGTTTAATTTCCGTTCCTGATATTCCAGAGGTAGCACCTAGATAAATCAGTCCGCCGTAAATGATGAAGAGAAAAATCGATGATAGCGCACCGGCAGTGATCACGACCTGCATTTTGGTTCGGGTAGTCTGATACCCTTTGGTCCGGGCTGCGGTAATGATGATTCCTGCGAAGATCACCGAGGCAAGAACATCGAGTGTTTGATAGCCATCAATAAATCCTAGGGTAAACGATTGTGCTGTGCTGAGTTCTGAAGTACCAAAGCCAGCAATTGGCGAAAGTATGCCAAGCAGGATTAGGCTGATCAGCAAAATCAAGAGCAATGGTGTAAGGATATTACCAATGATGTCGACCACGCGGGATGGTTTTATCGTCAGAAACCAGGTCACGAGGAAAAAGATCAGCGAAGTTTGGATCGGGCTTGTTCCCGGGAACGAAGGTAAAACGCCCACTTCATAAGTCGTCGCTGCGGTTCGCGGAATTGCGATCAGCGGACCAATGCAGAGCATGATTATCGTCCCCAAGATTGGTGAAAGCAGTGGGTGGATTTTAGCACCAAGATCTTCGAATTTGTCCCCGGCATTAACAACAGATAGGATGCCCAAAAAGGGGAGTAGGATCCCGGTTAGCCCGAAAGCTAGAATGGTGATCCATACATGATCGCCGATTTGTATGCCAATAAATGGTGGGAGAAGTAAATTGCCTGCTCCAAAGAACATGGCGAATAAGGCAAAGCCTATGGTAATGATGTCTCTAGTCTTTTTATTCAAATCTCTGATATTAGTTAAAGTTCCGAGCGAAAGAATCTGCAAAGTAGCTATTTCGTGTTATTTAACCGAACGTAGATTGGCAATTCTTTGCAGACTTTAGTGTAAGCCCGGACTTCTATTCGTATTTCAGGGCATCTACAGGATTGGCTTTTGCCACTTTAAAACTCTGCATACTCAGCGTAATAACTGCAATTGCCAGGGAGAGCGCTGCAGCCATCAGGTACGGCCAAACACCAATGCTGACCTTGTAATCGTAGGTTTTTAGCCAGTTCGTCAATAAAACATAGGCAATCGGAATAGCAATTACATTGGCAAGGAGTACGAGTTTTAAGAAGTCCTTATTTAGCAGCAGGAGTATGCTTTTCAGATCTGCACCCAGCACCTTCCGGATACTAATCTCCCGCTTACGTTGCTCCGCCATATACAGTGCTAATCCAAACAGGCCCAGACAGGAAATCAGAATGGCAAAGCTTCCAAAGATCTTAGAAAGTACGCTGAGTAACTGCTCTGCTCTTAGCTTTTGCGCCATGCCCTCATCGATAAAGTTTAACTCCGGCGGATAAGCTGGATTCATTTGTGCGCAAATGGCGCTGATGGCCTTCACCGCAGTATGTAACGGTTTGTCGGGATTTAAACGGAGCAGCAATATCCTGCTGCTTGTTGGGTTATAGTAGAAAATGGTAGCGCCTGGCTTATTTCTTACATTTTGATTATGATGGTTGTTTACAATGCCGATGATCTTCATTTGCTGATCTCCCCAGGTGATGGCCGTACCAACCGGATGCTTCAATGCCATCATCTTTGCCGCCTCCTCATTAAGCAGAACACCACTGGCGGTGTCGGAAGCAAGTTGTCTGGAGAAGTCAGCACCCGCCACCAGTTTTGCCCCAAGGGTGCGGACGAAATCGAAACCGACACTGCGGTAGTCGATGATATAATTATCATTCTGGTTTTTGCCGGGCCAGTTGAAATCGCCGGTGATGGTTCCACCGTTAGCCGTAAAGTCTGCAGCAAACTCCGTTGCAGAAACAATGATGTTCTGTGCCTGCAGCGTGCTTTTGAGGAGCTCAACTTTCTTTGGGTCGGCAAATTCCCCTTCAAGCGCGAGTTGCACCAGGTTGTTCTGATCAAAGCCTAAAGGCTTATTCTTGATAAACTGAATTTGTGCATAAACAATGCTTGCACCCACAATCATAATGACGGACAGGCTAAACTGGAAGACCACCAGCAGCTTTCGGATGGAAACCGAGCCTTTGCCGATTGTTGCGGACCCTTTCAGCACCTTTACCGCCTGGAAAGAAGACAAATAGAAAGCAGGATAACAACCAGCGAGAAAACCCGTGATCAGGATGAGCGTGAACAGTGAACCCAGGAATAAGGGGGATTGATAATCTATCGTGATCACGATCTCCAGCAGTTGGTTGAAATAGGGCAGGCTTAACTCTATTAGTACCAGGGCGAGCAGCGTAGCCAGGAAAGACATCAATATGGATTCCGTTAAAAACTGCATGATCAAGGTTTTCCGGTTTGATCCCAGCGCTTTTCTGACACCGACTTCCCTTGCCCGTTTCTCTGATCTTGCCGTAGAAAGGTTCATGTAATTGATACTGGCAATAACCAGTACGCAGAAGGCTAAAAAAAAGAAAAGTCGTACCTGATCTATTCTGCCGCCTACAAGTTTGCCTTGCTGAAATTCGTCATACAACTGGAACTTGCTGTATGGAAACAGAAAAACCTCCAGCTGCGTTTCAGGATGATGCTTCTTGATGAGCTTCCTTAGCGCAGCATCTGCCGCGCCGAAATTCGCATTTTCCTGTAGTTTGAATACCGTTGAACAGTTGATACTTCCCCAACCATCATTTACTTCATTGGGGTATAGCTCCTGGTAAAAAGCCCAGGTTTGCAGGGCATCGAACTGCATGCTCTGGTTTTTCGGTAAGTCGGCGATTACAGCAGTTACCTGGAGTACTTTTCGATTGTCCCACATCAAACTTTTGCCGATAGGCTCTTCCTCGCCAAACAGTTTTTTGGCTGCACTTTCCGTAAGAATTACTGCATTCGGCTGGCTCAAGGCTGTTGCCGCATCACCCTTCAAAAAGGGATAATCAAATATCTTCAGAAAGCTAGCATCGACACAGTTGTAGGTCAGCTTGATCTTGTTCTGCTTGTAGCTGTACAGCTTGTATTCTTCATCACTGATCCTTGCAGCGAATTGAATCGCCGGGATCTCCTGACTTGCAGCAGGAGCGAGCTTGTTTGGTGTCGCTTCCAGGGTCACCAGATTGGAGCTTAACTTCAGATTTAGTTTTGCAAAGTAGATCCGGTCAATGTCCTTGAACTGTTTATCATAACTCCATTCATAATTGACATACAACAACAGCAGCATGCAGGAAGCAATGCCAATGGCGAGTCCTCCAATATTGATTGCTGTGAAGCCAGGATGTTTGCGAATGTTTCTTAGGGCTATTCTGAAGTTGAGTGCGAGCATATTTTGTTTTTTCCTGGCATGGCGATTAACATGCCAGCTTAAACGGGCTTTGTAAACGCTTGATAATGACGAAAATACACAAAGCTGGAATTTAAGCTGTTCAATAACGGACAACAAATGTTCGACAATGAACAGTGCTGCAGCGATGCTACGAACAGTCTATTACTTCAAAATTCCTATCTTCGTGGTACAAGCATCAGCATAGAGCCGATAAAAGCACTTTATCTTTACCATTATGAAACGTCTACCATTGTCAACCCTCGCATTTTGCACGATAGCCTTCGGTGCATGCAGCATCTTCAAAAAGCCGGCGGCGCAAAGCCAACAAGCCGCTGTGATCACCGACCGTAAATGGAAGCTGGTTGAGCTTGAAGGTAAACCCGTAGCGGATAAGATCAATGGCAAAGAACCATTTCTCCTGCTTCAAACTACAGATAATCGCTATTCAGCTTCTGGTGGTTGCAATGGAATTGGGGGAAATTTCACCCTGGAAGGGCAGGGAAGGATCAGGTTCTCCGCGGGCATGTCGACCAAAATGGCTTGTGAAGACATGTCGATCGAAAATGGGCTAAGTAAAGTCTTTACGGTTGCGGATAATTACAGCATCAGTGGGGATAGCCTATCGTTAAATAAAGCCCGCATGGCACCGCTTGCACGTTTCATCGCGCTTAAATAGGTACGATTTCACATACTTCCACATGATGTCACATTAAACATGGTAACTGCCTCATAGCATTTTGTTTATATATTTGGTTGCGTGCTCAACTCCACTGTAACCAAATCCATAAACATATGAAAACCTTAAGTAAAATCTGGATGAGTGCCTCGATGCTATTCGTCCTAAACCTTTCCTGCACGAAAAATGAACAAGCCGCATCGCCTGAACCTCTTGCCGAGATCAGGAAATACCAGTTGAGTGTGCCTTTGGAAGACGGGAGGAGGTTCATCGAGACAAAGGTTCAGTCCAATACCGTGTTATTGAACACCCGGCAGGCACCAGTTTCCACAGGATATACCCAAATACAAGTGCCTGATGAGGCATACCGCAAGGCTACCACTTTAATGAAGATTAAACATCCGGGGGATTTCAGTATCATCAATTGTATCGCAGATCAATCACTTAAGGTTACTTTCACGGATAGTGTAAGAAGAATGCCTGGCTACCCGAGCGGTTGGACAGCAGTCTGGAACAGCAAGCCTAACGTGGAACACGAAGCGCCAGCAGTGCTATATACCAGACAGCAAAACCGCCTTACCCTGCAGCTATCGAAGTATGTGACCACCTTTGGATTTGAACTTGCACCTAATCTTTATGATGCCTATCCTTTTTCCGTTGGTTACTATGATAGTAGAGAAAATCCTCAGGTAGCTAGTTTAGTGCAGGTTGCTTCAACACCTGCTGGGGCAAAGCTTTTCGCAGTTACTGCTTTGAAACCCTTTAATGTGATTGAAATTGCTTATGCACGTGATGGTGAAAATATAAATAACCCATATGGTTTTGCAATTGCCAACATCAGGTATAAACTGGCAAAATAGTACAATACTGAACAAATATTTACAACTTTTGGCACAATGTCGTTAACACACTTTTGATTGATGTTATTAAAGCTATATTTGTGATGAGAGCGTTAATTAATGATGAGGGCAGCCGAGAGGTCGCCCTTTTCTATTTTATGGTCTTTTAGATTATTTTTATCCTACGAAGTTCAGGCCGGCTGCAATACCGTTTTCCGGAACGCGATGGAGAGCGCTTTTATACCATTTCTACAAAGACCTAGCTGAGCGCATTAATTCTGAAGTCTTCGATTGACCCTTATTTCCATACATCGAGCAGTCGCCTGATGACAACAATTTCTGCAACATGATACGCGGTATGATCTGCGATCTGAAGCGCTTCCCGTAAAAGTGTTTGCCCTTCACCGTGTGGGAACGGGGTGTAGAGATCTCCTTGATGAAGCAATTGTATGAAAGCTTCCTGGTCTTCCAGGATGGACCTTACACTGCGTTCAAAGGCTGCTTTGTCTTTTGGTGCAGCTTCCCTGGGCCAATAGTCCTCTGGCCAGTTCAATGCTTTATAGTCCGGGTTCCTGCAGAAATCTAACATATCAGCCTGTGCAATTCTGATGTGTTCAACCAGCTGCCAGATGCTATAGGGCAAGTTTTCTGGTGTTTGGCCAAGCAGTGCTTCGGGAAGCTCGGCAATAGCATCTTCAAAACCTATATGGGCAGTTCCGCCCCGGAGCAGCTTTTCGAGTTCGGTAATCAAAACTTGATTGTCATTCTTCATCGTAATAGCATTTACCATAGATAACAACCTGTCAGGTATTTAGTTGATGCAATAAACCAGCATATTAGATAATTTCGATTTCCTTTTCTTCCAGCACTTCGAAGATCTGTGCAATCACCAGACTTCTGGTAAGATCGGCTTTCGCAATACTCTTACACCAGAAATAGATCTTGATGTTACTGCTGGATTTGCTTACCGGGCTGATCATGATAACGGGTTCTTTGTTCACAAAAACATTGTCATTTGTGGTAACGATCTCCCGGATCTGGTTAACGACCTCCGTTGAGTTGAAGGGCTTCCTGATGCTGAGTGCAATGTCCACGCGCATTTGGTTATTGCTCAAAGTCCAGTTGATGATGTTATTAGATAAGATGGACCCATTAGGAATGATGATTTCAGCACCTTCATCCGTAAGCAGGGTACTGGCACGGACACCGATCTCCTTTACACGTCCTTTTTTGCTGCTTAGCTCCACAACGTCGCCGATCCGGATAGTTTTATCAAAGATCAGGATGATACCGGAAACAAAATTACTTACGATATTCTGCAAACCCAGACCGATACCCACACCGAGTGCACCCAGGATAACCGTGATTTTGTCTATCGGTAAACCGGATGCTGCTACCGCAATCATAAAGCCGCCGATCAACAGCACCAGTCGCGTCACCAACAGCTTTGATCGTTCGCCTTTGTTGTCTTCAATGCCGTCATCGCCAGTATCGCCGAAGAAATAAGCAATATACTTTTGCAGGAAGTTCGCTGTCCAGATGATACTTAAGAAGAGCAAAATGCCACCAAAGGTAAAGGAGAAATTTCCGATTGTTCGTTGCTCGGTAAGTACCTCCGTTAAAGCGTCATAAAGACTATTGAAGATGTTCAGGTTGGTTGAAAATATAACCAGCCAAAGTACAATGGCCAGAATACCTGTGATTCGTTTTAAGCCCCCGCTGACCGGCTGCCAGTCGAAATACTCGGGGTAGCCTTTACGGATCCTGCTGCTCTTCATCTGGAGTAAGAACGCTTGTACCAGGACTTTCGAAAGAATAGTTAGGGAGATCGAGTTTACTAAGGCATTCACGCCGGTTGAATAGAAGATCTGTGTCAAGGTGAAGCGGCCAAACAGGTTACATATCGTTGCAATGAACGCAAAGCCCGTGTAGATAAAAATGGTTGCCACGATCATCTTGTAACGTCTGGTTTCTTCGCTCATCCTGCGGAGAATGCTGATGCCGAAAATAGTTGAACTAACGCTCAGGAACAGCAGCAACCATCTTTGTGACCAAGCTGGCATGCCCAGCAGGCGCAGCACCACCGGCGCAATCAGCAATACTGCAAAAATGCACCAGCGAATGAACAGCTTCTGCGACAGCTTTTGGCGGAAAAACGCCGTTAGTGCAAGGGCCAGTAAGATCTGTACCATCTCAATATATAGTGCCGGAGCCTTGAGGTCGAAGACCGGTGCCAAGGTAAACAACATGATCATGGTAATCAGAAATGGCCTTTGCTGGAGTAATGTGAAATCTTCAAGTGCCTCCAGGCGGTCATGCTGCTTAACACTGCGAACATTAAAGTATACCCAGATGAAGAAGGTGATGCAGGTAAGCAGCAGGAATGCACGGCTGCTGCGGGTATATACAAAGTAATAGGCCGAGACTTCTTTTTCACCGGAAATGAAGTTTCGAAAGCCCGGGCCTTTAGCTCGTTTTTTTACTGGTTCCCAAAGGTAGCGGCGTTCCTTACTGAAAGCTTTTATGCCGACCGCATCCAGTTGTCGGTCGGTAAGATACATTAGCTCTTTGATGTTGATCAGGTTTGCAGAGGTCCTTGCCTGCAGATCGTTAATGCTGGTGGTTGTGGTTTTAAGGAGGCTGTCCATAACCTGAGCTTTTTGTTTAAGTTCCGCAAATTGGTCTTTGAACATCACGCGCATTTCTGGTAGCGTAAATAGCTTCGTCAACACCGTATCTTCCCGAAGTTTTAGAATTTCCGTCTTTAGTGCTCTCAGTTCCTTTTCATATTCATCCAGATCTGCCAGGCACTCCATGTTGTTGGTTTGAAGTTGTTCGAGCAGTGTTTGGTCCATCTGCAGGTTTTGCAGATTCAGAATTCTTTCACTTTGGGTGAGTCTGCTTTTGAGCAGTGCCAGTGCATCTTCGTCCCGCCTAAGATAATTGTTTATGGGCTTCAGTTTCGTAAAAGAACCTACCGTAGCCGGAACTTTGTTTACGGTTTCGAATACTTTTTGAAGATGCACGAGGTAGTCGCCCTTAGTCAGCGTTGCCGAATCGGAAAGAATTGACATATCCGGGCCCTTGGATGCCGGGGTATTTTGTGCCAGCAGTGGAATGGTTAAGAATATTGCGGTAAGGAACGTGTTGATGAAAAGGAATGTTTGATGGACGTTTTTCTTCGGTCTCATTGCTGTTTGGATACGCTATGTACTGGAGCAGAATGCTTCAGTTGCGCAAAAATACGCATCGCAAACGTGATTTACGCAGTGTATTGGAGAATGGGTATAATCCTTCAAACCAAAGAACCTTTAGGTCGGTTTATATCTTATTTCAGCAATAAACGAACAACATGACGACATTGGCACCTGTGCAAACTCCGGAGATCACGAAAAAACTGCTGCCTATGATTCTAGCGACCGCGATCTTCATGCAGATGCTGGATTCCACCATTTTGAACACTTCTCTGCCAGCAATTGCAAAAGACTTGAAGGAGTCACCCTTGAACATGCAGAATGCAATTATTAGTTACGTACTAACCTTGGCGGTTTTTATGCCGGTCAGCGGTTTTCTCGCGGATAAGTTTGGTACTAAAAAGGTTTTCATCTTTTCGCTGATCCTCTTTAGCCTGGGTTCATTATTTTGTTCGCTTGCCCAGAATTTAACAGAACTGGTTGTTGCCAGGATGATCCAGGGGGTAGGAGGTAGTTTGATGACCCCAGTAGGGAAGCTTGCTTTGATCAGGACTTTCCAAAAACATGAGTTGCTGAAAGCCATGAACTTCGCCATCATTCCTGCTTTAATTGGGCCGGTACTGGGTCCACTAGTCGGTGGTTATATGGTCGATTACCTATCCTGGCACTGGATCTTTCTGATCAATATACCAATTGGGTTACTCGGGATTGCATTAAGTTTGAAATACATGCCGGATTATAAGTCGCCCATTATTGATTTTGACCTTAAAGGTTTTTTGATCTTTGCTGCAGCCTCCCTTTTGCTTTCCGTCGCACTGGAGTTGTTCGGCAATACGGTACATGTTACTCCAGTGCTGGTGGTGCTGTTACTCGGCTTCTTGATGTTGTATTTTTATTATCGCCATGCTTCCAAGGATAACAATCCAATCTTTCCGCTTGATCTCTTCCAGGTTAGAACCTTCAGGGTTGGTATTCTCGGTAACCTTGCTACAAGGCTCGGTATCAGCGCTATTCCACTTCTGTTGCCGATGATGATTCAGATCGCCTATGGCCGGTCGGCAGTTACCTCTGGCTGGATCGTTGCACCTATGGCGATTACAGCGATGTTTGGAAAGTCTGCGGTGATCGGGATATTGGACCGGTTCGGATACCGTGCAACGTTGATGACCAATACTTTCATTATCGGAATTCTGATCTGCAGTATGGCTATCCCGGAGGTAAGTGCCTCCATTTACTGGTATATGCCGATCATCGCTATACTGGGGTTCTTTAACTCCATTCAGTTTACGGCCATGAACACGATCTCCATCGCCGATTTGCGGCAATACCAGACCAGCAGTGGAAACTCGCTCGTATCTGTTAATCAACAGCTGGCAATTGGATTTGGTGTGGCCTTCGGGTTATTAGTGCTCAAGTTTTTCCAAGGGGATGTTAAGTTAATTCATGACGAGATCCATAATGCTTTCAGGTATACCTTTCTGGTTGTGGGTAGTCTGACTATTTTATCTGGTGCAATATTCAGGAGACTGCATTTCAAAGATGGAGATAATATGAAGTCGGAGTAACATCAGGAACTCAGGCATCTCATTTCGGTCTGAGGTTTAAGGATAAAATACCTACGTATAGCGATTTGCAGCAAAGTTCGCCCTTAGTATTTTTATAAAGTGATGCCCTGCGCCAGGATCGCCGCGGGTACATTCCGGTTGTTCAAATTAAGAGCAGCATACGTAACATTTTTCAGGAATTTAAATCAAATTACTGTCAATCAGGATGATATGCTCGTTTTGATTGATGTTGCTTAACCTAAACCCGTTTGAAAATGAAAGTATTGAAGGTGCTTCTTGTGCTCTTTGGAATTGTTGTTATCATGGTTGCTGCTGCAGCTGCCTATCTCAAAATTGCCCTTCCCGATACCGGGAAAGCGCCTGTGATTACGGTATCATCCAGCCCAGAGCGGATTGAAAATGGGCGTTACTTGGCCAATCATGTAACTGTCTGCATGGATTGCCATAGCTCAAGAGATTGGGCCCTTTTCGCAGGTCCAATGAAAAAGGATGGATTTGGTGCCGGAGGAGAGGTGTTTAATGAGGAAATGGGTTTCCCGGGCACTTTTTATGCGCCCAATATCACCCCTTATGCAATGAAGAAATGGACAGATGGGGAAATTCTACATGCCATTACTACCGGGGTAAACAAGGATGGCAAAGCATTATTTCCGCTCATGGCAGCGCATCGTTTTGGAAAGATGGATAGAGAAGATGTCTATGACATTATAGCTTATCTGCGTACCCTGGATCCGGTGCAAAAAGATATTCCAAATTCGCAAGCCGACTTCCCGGTAAACTTTATCATGAACACTATGCCACAAAAAGCAGCTTTCCAGAAAAAACCGCCAGTTCAAGATACCGTCATGTACGGTGCATACCTGGTGAATGCTGCCGGCTGCGTGGATTGCCACAGCCAGACCGATAAAGGTAGTGTGATCAAAGGCACCGAGTTTGGTGGCGGGATGGAGTTCCGAATGCCAACCGGCATTGTACGATCGCCAAACATTACTGCAGATCAAAGTACGGGTATAGGTGCCTGGAGTAAAAGGGCTTTTGTACAGCGGTTTAAGTCTTATGCAGATTCCAATTACCATGCGCCGAAAGTTGTAAAAGGCAGCATGAACACGCCTATGCCCTGGAGTATGTACGCTGGCATGAAAGCACAAGACCTCGAAGCTATATACGCTTATTTGACCAGCATTGAGCCTATGCAGCATCAGGTTGTGAAGTATTCCCCTCAACCATGATGATTTCATAAATTGTCTTTGGAGGGTGCTGGCTCATAACGTTAGTTAGTTTTTTTTGCCTTAGTTCAAGAAATTCCTATTTTACCCGAACCGTAAAACTAAACCACTAGCCTGACCATGAGCGTTAAACAGTTATGCAATCGCGTAATCCTCTCCCTATTGTGCTTCATTCCGCTAAAGACGATTGCTCAATATAAGCATCCATCTGCTGTGACGAAATTAAACTTGCTACAACAGGAATTTGTTGACTTGCGTTTCGGCATGTTCATCCATTACAACATTCCAACCTATGCAGATGCGGACTGGCCTGATCCAGAAGCATCCATGACACTGTTCAATCCTAAAAAATTAGACGCTAACCAGTGGGCGAAAGCGGCTAAATCAGCAAACATGAGTTATGGTTGTCTTACAACAAAGCACCATAGTGGTTTTAGCATCTGGGATACCAAGACCACAGACTATAATGTGATGAACAGTCCTTATGGAAAGGATGTTGTAAAGCAGTTTACCGATGCTTTCCGGGCAAATGGTTTGAAAGTGATGTTGTACTATTCCATACTTGATACGCACCACAAGCTCAGACCCAACCAGATCAGCCCTAAACATATTGAGATGGTTAAGGCACAGATCACCGAACTACTTACAAAATATGGAAAAATTGAGGCGTTAATTATTGATGGCTGGGATGCGCCATGGTCGAGAATCTCTTATGACGATATTCCTTTTGAAGATATCTACCACCTGATTAAGCGCCTCCAACCTGATTGCCTTGTAATGGATTTAAATGGCGCAAAGTATCCAGCTGAAGGATTGTACTACACCGATATTAAAACCTATGAGATGGGTGCCGGGCAGCGGATGGCGAAGGAGAGTAAGCGGATGCCGGCACTAGCTTGTTTACCGATCAATAAAAATTGGTTTTGGAAAACGGACTTCCCCTCTAAACCTGTGCGTGATCCTAAGGAGATTGTAGACAGTTTGATTCGTCCGCTGAATGCGGCAAGCTGTAATTTCATCCTGAATGTCGCGCCAAATCGTGATGGGCTGATTGATGATAATGCAATTGCAGCCTTAAAAGCCGTTGGCAAGTTATGGAGGAACGAGGGGCCTACAGCAAAGCTGCCAGCATTGGACCTGCCAATTATCTCGAGCAACCTTGCAAATCATCAGCCGAGCAACTCCAGTTGGAGTGAGGACATGAACATCATGGACTTTGGCAATGATGATGATTTTGAAACCAGATGGCAATCTTATCGCACCGTGAAAAATCCCTGGTACGAAGTAGACTTCACTAAGGATAAGCAGTTTAATATGATTGTGATCGCTGAACCGGAGGAAAACATTAAGCGCTATACCTTATCCTACTGGAGTGGTACAACCTGGAAGCAGTTTTTCAGCGGTACAAATGTAGATAAGATTAAACTGCATCGTTTCGATCCACTTTGGGGTGGCAAGGTACGCATGGAGATTCTAGAGTCTGCAAAGCCTGCTGAAATTTCCGAGTTCCAGGTGTATCAAGAGCGTGCATTTGAGCAGACCCAGTTTAAAGGTTAAGTCTTGTTCCACTAATCTCCCCCGTTAATTCCGGGTTTTCCGTCGTAGATCAAGCAACCAGACACATTCCAGAAGCTAAAGCTAGTTCCCTCCGGTTTTCCCTGAGGGATCTGCACTTTAATGGTGTGCTGGCCAGCTTTTAAGTCTCCCAGATCAATATAGTTGGGGTTGGTTACAGTGCCTGGACACCAGTTTGAGCGACTTAAATCTGATGAGGATAGCCCATTGGCGAAGTTTCCGGAGACGGGATTGAAGAGGCGGTAGGAACCACAGTCTACACGCCAGGGAACAAATTTGAACGCTACGTTGCCGTCAAGCGAGATGCGGTTCTCCTTCGGCACAAACTCGTCCCCATTACCCCAGCCACCGTGTCCTGTAGTAATGTATCTTAACTTTACGTCTTTAGCATCTTCCGGGAGGGTAAAGCTAACTTCAAGACCTTTTTCCGCGCCGAATAATGTGGCATATTCCTGTCCGCCCATTTCCATCACATTTGTGGTATTGAACACAGACAGCAGCTTTTTTGTAGCGTTATTAGATTCGGCACCTGGATGGATGGTTAATTCAAGACTTACCTTATGGCCACCTTTATCATAGTTCCCGATGTAGGTGCCGATGTACACTTCCTTTCCGGCCATCAAGGGTAGGAATTCAGTAACGTCCTGGCGGTAAATAACACTGTCTTGCCAGCTCTTATTCTTCAAAGTAACGCGGTCATTGAAATGTTTCACGCCAAAAGGTGTGAAGAAGCGCATTAACTCGTACACTGGTGAATAACCTTCGGTTCGTACCATGCCTAAATATTGCTTGTCATTACCGGCATCATATGCAGGTAGTTCCTTCATGCCTTTTTTCATCCCGTCCAAAAAGCTTTGTTTCTGGTCCTCTGCAATCATAAATACCGAACCTGTTCGATCGTAAGCATCCCCGTTTGATTGCTGTACGAGCTGAATGAAAGCCTGCATGCCCTCCTTTGATGCGGGTACTTTTACTTTTTTCAAGATCACTGTTCCGCTTGCAAATCGAAGAACGCTATCTGATTTCACCTGGTCACTGAAGTTGATCAATTCGTTTCTAAAAATTGGCACTTGTGTGAAACGGCTTCTCCAGACCTCATCCTGGTAGGTTAGCGCGTCCACCAGGTTGTCAATTTTCGGTGAAGACACACTTGCTGGCATGGCTTTGATGCGCTCTATTTTTGTTGCAGTGATCTTGGAGTTTCCGTTGCGGTTGTACTCGAGCACTAAACCTAAATGTTGGCCAAGTTCATTTGGTGCGCCTTTTACACCCAGATCAGTGGTGTACCAGAGTTCAATAGCATTGGAATTGATACTTGTAGTTGCTTTTCTACAGTTGTAGCCTAAAATTTTGCGAGTTTCTTCGGTAATTTTCAGAGGATTTTTTTCCAGAATAGCCCAGTCCGCTGTCGCCAGCGTTTTGCTCTTTGAAAAAGTGCTGAGCCGGTAGTATAGCCCGGGTTTTTTTCGATCTATGTAGAACGTTTCACATGGATAAGTTGCTGTCGAATCGAGAACCTTAGCGGATGTGATTGCCGTCTGGTCATTACTTGTGTAAACCAGTAGCGGATCCTGGCCAGGCATAATTTTGTCATTGTAGCTTCGTTCATAGCTGATCTTGTATGCGTGTTGAGCAGATAAACTGAAGGAAATCAAAGTAAAGGCAGCGATGGTTAGAAATCTGATGTTCATTGTCGGACTAGGTATATCAAGGATATTTTTGCTAAAATCGATGTTCTGATTGATTTTTCTAGTTTTGCATGAAAATAAAGATCCTTATGGAAGCAAAAATCGTTGAACTACTTACAAAGCTTAAAACAAACAGCATCTTGTTTAATGATGTCATCAGCTTTATTGAGCAGCATTATGAACATCGTCCCACTGCATTCAGGAATGGTGCGCATTCAAATGAAGCAACGCAAAACCAAGGCAGTGCTAAGGTTTTCAGCTTTGCTAAACTAAATCATCTTGAAAAAGAAGATACCCTGCAGTTGTTTGCTGAACATTACCAATCCGTTTGCAATACGCCTGATGGCTCAGATCATCAGAACATCAGGCAATTTATGCTTCATGGCTGGGATGGAATCCAGTTTGAAGGCGAAGCGCTTCGTCCCAGGTAGCAAGTTAGCTTCTGAGGTATGAGGCACCATTGATATCGGCAATCCCGCCGCTGGTAAATTCCAGTCCTTCACTTGCATAAACGGCGACAAGTCTTGCGACTTCTTCAGGTTTAGCTACACGGCCATACGGGCTTTGCTGTTTGATAGCTTCGCCACTTGCACCTTCAAGCTTTTCTGCAGCCATTTCTGTGGAAACATAACCTGGCGCAATGATGTGTACACTAATGTTGTGGGGAGCGAGCACGAGCGCAAGCGACTGACTCATCGAGTTGATACCAGCCTTGGAAGCGCCATATGCAGGATTCTCGGGCTCACCCCGGAAAGCACCTCGCGATGAAATGTTAATGATCTTGCCCGATTGCTGAGGTACCATAATCTTAGAGGCAAAATAGCACATGTTTGCCGGCCCCATCAGATTGGCGTTTAAGGTATGCGACCAACTGTTTTGCCAATGTTCAAAGTCATCTTGCAGTATTCTATGCGGAAGGTGTACTGCCGCATTATTTACGAGAATATCCAGCCGGTCGTACTTTTCGCTAAAACGCTGGAACATCTGGGAAATGGATGTCGGGTTGCCAAGATCGAGTTGGAAGCATGCATGATTCCCCGGACCTAAGGCCTTCAATGTTTGTTCTGCAGCCTCCAGGTTTCCCGAATAGGTAAACGCAACCTGAGCGCCAGCTTCAGCGAACAGTTTTGCTGTTACTGCGCCGATCCCTCTGGATCCTCCGGTAATCAGTACCGTTTTATTTGTAAAGTCGAATTTCATGTCTAAAAATATTGATTTTGTGTTTAAGGCTATCTTCCAAATAGAGAATCTCTGGAATTTTAGGCGCTTGTTAAACTATATTGCTGGACTGAAATTTGCAACACTCATGATTTTCAAACATCCTATGGTAAACAACACACACTCATCAACAGCTTTAGGCCCGGTTAAGTTTAAAGGTCGTCTCACAAAATCGTTTGTTTTTAATCGCTGCAAGCAACTGAGCCTCATTCTGCTTTCATTTTCCCTTCTTTTCTCTTGTACTGAAAGTCAGAAAACTACTTCAGGAGCATCCGGAGATCAAAGCACGCAGAGCAGCAATGAGCTTGTCGCGGTAGGAACTGGCTCAAGACCAGCCAATGCACCTATTGTTGTTCCTTCTGATTCGCTTATTGTTCCTGGGGAAGGACTGGGAAACATTAAGCTGGATGCGGACGCAGCACCAATTATGAAGAAGTTTGGAAAACCAGACGCTGGCGATGCCGCAATGGGGAAAGCTGTAGCAACCTGGTTCGAGCAGCACGACTCCACAGGACATGCCTTATCAATTTTCACTGCGAAGGACATGGGTAATAGTCCTGTCGCTAAAGTGAAGCAGATCCGGGTGACTGCGCCGGCATATAAGACCGAGCAAGGAATAGGTGCGTTCTCAACACTAACCGAGATTCAGAAGGTCTTTAAGGTCAGGAAAGAGAAAGGCTACCAGATTAAACAAGAACAGATCGCTGTTTATGCAGATCCCTCGGGAATAGCATTCGAGGTCGACAAAGATGGACGTTGCATTGGCATTGTTGTCTATGCAAAAGGAGATTTACATCCGGATACTTACGCCAGATTGGTGCCGGGCAGCATCATCAGCAAATAAAAAGATTTTGAACAAGCTAAAAACCTATTTCAACTGGAGTACAGGCAAGGATTCTGCGCTAGCATTACATTATTTGCTGCAAGATGAAAGGTACGCTGTCGGCCAACTCGTCACAACCATCAACCAACACCATGATCGGGTAACAATGCATGGATTGCGCAGGTCCCTGCTCCTTGATCAAATGTCCGCATTGGGCATTCCGCATCGCACAATCGAATTGCCTGAACAGCCTGATATGGAAACATACAACATATTGATGGCTGATGCCACCAGGGCTTTAAAGTCTGAGGGATTCAGCCATGCCGCTTTTGGAGATATATTTCTGGAAGATCTTAGAGCCTATCGTGAACGGCAGCTTGCACAGTTCCAGGTGGAGGCGGTATTTCCGCTTTGGCAAAAAAACACTTTGCAGCTCTTAAAAGAGTTTATAGATTTGGGCTTCAAGGCTATTGTGGTATGTGTCGATGCCAGCAAATTGGATGCTTCTTTTGCAGGCAGATTACTTGACGAAACCTTCTTAAAAGACCTGCCTGCTCATGTAGATCCCTGTGGTGAAAACGGGGAGTTTCACACCTTTTGTTTTGAAGGACCAATCTTCAAACATGCCGTACCCTTTGAGGTAGGTGAGCGCGTTTACCGGGAGTACCCTGCGCCCGCAGGCAAAGGGCCAGAGGCCAAGAGTGGCTTTTGGTATTGTGATTTGCTGCAGCATCGGGCGGAGCACAAAAAAACGCCCGAGATTGATCGGGCGTTTTAAAATTAAAAAAAATGGGTGTCCAGCGCGTTGGCTGCGGAATTGATTTATTTAACGCGTTCCACGTATTCGCCAGTGCGTGTATCAACTTTGATTTTATCGCCTTGATTAACGAACAAGGGTACTTTCAGTTCAACACCGTTTTCGGTAGTAGCCATCTTTAAAGCGCCCGAAGAGGTATCTCCTTTGACTGCTGGTTCAGAATAAGTTATCTCCAGTTCTACAAAGTTCGGTGCCTGGGCCATAATAGGTTCTTCGTTTTCTAAGGAAACCAATACGTCCATACCTTCTTTGATAAATCTTGCCGATTGACCAAACAGTGCTTTTGGCACATTAAACTGCTCGAAAGTATTGTTGTCCATCACCACGAAATAATCTCCCTCTTCATATAGGTATTGATAATCGTTTGTCTCTACACGGCAAATTTCCACCTGTTCGTCGGTGTTCAAACGTGCTTCCACGATTCTGGAGGTCTTTATATTACGAAACTTACCCAAGTAGAATGCTCCGCCTTTGCCGGGTGTACGGTGAATAAATTCTACAACCGTAACCAGCTCGCCATTGAACCGTAATATATTTCCCACTTTGATTTCAGATGCCTTCGCCATAATGTTTTAAAAATTTGTGCCAAATATAGAGGCTTATTTGAATTAATGCGAGTTGCTTAAGGATTATGTTACACGCCCAGGCCTTTATCCTCCTGATTTCTTGTCCTAAGACAAGTGCAGAACATCTGAATTCACTTAGTTTTGATAGGGCTTCAAGCTGTTACCGGCAGCGGCCAAACGATGAGAAATCCGGCGTTTTCGGTTATTTAAATGAATAAATATGGAAAGGTTAAAATTTAACACTCAAATTGAGGCATCTGTTGACCAGGTGTTCAACACCATGCTTGATAAAGAGGGCTACAAACAGTGGACATCCGTTTTTTGCAGTACATCTGATTTTGAAGGTAGCTGGAAAGCGGGAGAAAAGATCAAGTTTGTGGCCACGAACAAAGAAGGCAAACGGGAAGGTATGCTTGGTCGCGTGAAGGCATACGTTCCAAACGACTTTGTATCTGTAGAATATTATGGTATGCTTGATGGGGAACAGGAGGTTACCGAAGGAGAAGCTGCAGAGGGCTTCCGGGGCATGTATGAGAACTTCTCCTTTGAACCTAGCGGTAGTGGAACCAACGTCACGGTAGACGTTGATGTAGAGGATGCATTTAAAACTTACCTGTCGGAGACTTACCCGAAAGCGCTGGACCGGCTAAAAGAGATCTGCGAGCAATCATGAAAGACTTTGAAAGCATAAGCAGCTACATCGATGCCTGCCCGGAGCCACAGCGGGACCTGCTTCTCGAAATGAGAAGAATTATCAGCAAGGCAGCTCCTGAAGCATCCGAGGCCATCAACTATGGTATGCCTACCTATAAGCTGCACGGCAATTTAGTACATTTCGCAGCTGCTAAGAAGCACATGGGCTTTTATCCAGGCCCTTCGGCGATCTCAGCATTCGCAACCGATCTGGCGGAGTATAAAACGTCGAAAGGGGCAATTCAGCTTCCGCTCCATAAGGCGCTCCCGGTAGCTTTAATCGAAGCGATTGTACAATTTAGAGTCAGGGAACAGCAGAAATTACATCAATTAAAATCAATTTAAGCCATGAATACATCGATTTTTCCATGCATCTGGTATGACGGCAATGCAGAAGAGGCAGCAACGTTTTACTGTAAAGCATTTGAAGGTGCCAGTATGAGTACATGTACACCATTGATTGTGACTTTCCAAATCAAAGGTAGGCAGTTTATGGGCATGAACGGAGGTCCGGGTGTCAAGCCGAATCCTTCAATTTCTTTTTTCAATATCTGTGCGTCTGCGGAGGAGATCCAAAATGCTTGGGACCTGCTGGCAGCGGAGGGATTGATTATGATGCCGCTCGACCAATATCCATGGAATGAGCGGTACGGCTGGGTACAGGATAAGTTCGGCGTCTGCTGGCAATTGATGCTCGCTGATGCGCAAAACAAACCTGATGTTTTTCCCGCATTGATGTTTGCTGGCGAACAAAACGGCAGGGCGCAGCAAGCGATAGATCTTTATACCTCTTTATTCAATAACGCGTCCATCGAAGTGCTCGCAAAATACGAACCCGGAGAAGGTGACATTCCTGGAAATATCAAACATGCGCAGATAATGCTTGATGGCATGAGGCTGGGTGCAATGGAAAGCAGCATGCAGCACAATTTTCAGTTTAACTGGGGTGTGAGTCTGGTCATCAACTGTGACACACAGGAGGAGATTGACTTCTTTTGGCTAAACCTTACTGAAGGAGGAAAGGAAAGCAAATGTGGCTGGTGCCAGGATGCTTTCGGAGTTTGGTGGCAAGTTGTACCAAGTATATTGGGTTCTTTGATGACTGATCCGGATAAAGCTCCTAAAGTTATGGATGCCTTTTTGAAGATGACAAAATTCGATATTGAAGCGATTAAACGTGCCGCGGCTTAAGAATTTTGGCGATATTCAGGTATGGTAATAAGAAAATTAACATACCCGCTGTTGATGGCTTTGTTGGCCTCGAGTTTTTCTGCTTGCGGCCAGCAGAAAAATGATGGTTATTCAAGCAAGGCAGCATCAAAGTATGGTACCGGTAAGGTTTACATGGGGCGGGAAATCGCGGCGGTCATGAGCTTCGATGGCGTCGACTGGCTTGAACGCAGTAGCCGTATGCAGGAAGAGCAGACAGCTTTAGCAATCAAGAATCTCCCTGTCGGCAAGAATAGTGTTGTTGCAGATGTTGGTGCAGGTTCTGGTTTCTACACCTTTAAAATTGCCGAGCGGGTACCGGATGGAAAGGTATATGCCGTAGAGATTCAAGATGATGCCATCGCCTACCTGCAGCAAAAAAGCAAGGATTTGAAGCTGAACAATGTGGCAGTTGTAAAAGGTTCAGCTACGGGACCAAACCTGCCTAAACAGGCAATTGATCTGGTGATTATGGTTGATGTTTACCATGAACTCGAACATCCTAAAGCGTTTCTGGAAGCTATAAAAGCGGCCTTAAAACCCGGCGGTAAGCTGCTGTTGCTGGAATATAAAGCGGAAGACCCTAACGTCAGGATCAAAGCGGAGCATAAGATGTCAGTTGCTCAGGTTCAACGTGAACTTGGCGCAAGTGGGTACCATCTCGTTCAAAGAGGCGATTTTCTTCCGCTGCAACATTTTCTGGTGTTTGAAAAGGACTAAAGTACAAACAATAGCAGCTGTTGCAGGTTGTAGTAATATCGCTTAATTTGCCTGCCGAAATGAAACAATATTTAATTACCGGGTACGACCATACTGATCCCGAAGCCTTGGAACGTCGCATGAGCGTGCGTGAACAACACCTGGAAAACGTCCGTAATCTGAAAAAGAGTGGCAACCACATTCTAGGCGGCGCGATACTTAACGATCAGGGCATGATGATCGGTTCTTCTATGGTGCTCCAGTTCGAAACTGACGAGGCTTTTAACAGCTGGCTGGAAAATGAAATATACATTACCGCAAAAGTCTGGGACAAAGTTGATATCCGTCCATTTCGTGTTGCTGAAGTATAGTGGTGGCAAAGTTGGAAACCAAGCAGCGCCTCCAGGATCTTAGCCTACGGGAGTTCCTGGAGCGAACCAGCCGGGAGAGACCCCAGATCACCGGTGGCTGTGTATTGCTTACCAATGCTAGTTTAAATGCCGCGATGATTCTCATGGCGCTGAAGATCAGTCTTAAAAGAAGCAAAGAGCCCGGGCAGGGGCGACAGCTGCGTCAAAAAATAAAATCCATTTCCAATCTTCAAACCAAACTCATTGAGGCTGCCGCCCGGGACCTGCAGGTGTTCGATGAGTACCGGCTGATACTAAGATCCAAAGCGAAAAACCGGCAGGCGCGCTTAGATCAGGCCTTGCAGAATGCAACAGATTCTTTACTGGACGTATGTAAAACTTTGAAAAAGTGCTCCGTCGACACTGAAGCGGCGAAAGCCTTAACCAATCCTACTGTTTTGAGTGATTTAAATGCCGGGCAGATGATCTTTGAAGCTGTTTTCACAGCGTTGATTGCATTAGCTGAAGGTAACATTGCATCTATGCCGGCAGAAGCACAGTCGAAGTATGAACGTTGGAAAGAGGATCTGAAGGCCTCCTAGAATGCTTCGTTGAGCCCCAGGAACAATCCTCTTTTCCCATAGTTACCGAAAGCATAATCCAAACAAAGATTTGTCCGTGTTGCCTTATTGAACAGCACACGTAATCCTGCACCTCCACCTGGTTGCCATTTATCGAAGAGCTTAACGCCACTTTCATCGTTAGCTGTCTGAATGTTAAAGAATGTCACGCCTGCTAAAAACTTGTTTCTTGTAATTGGAAAACGGTATTCCACCTCGGAATTAAAGTATTTGGTGCCTTTGAAATAGGCTATCGTATAACCGCGTCCACTTCTTGCATTTACATCTTTGCCGGGGCCCGGGAGTTCCAGGTAGGGCAGATCGCCACTAACCAGGTAAGAGCCCCAATTCCAAAATGCCAACACGTGATCCGGATTCCGTTTGGAAAGACTCCAGTATTTCCGGAAGTCCGTTGTAAATTGAACTGCATTTTTTGAACTCCCCATCCAGCTTTGATTTAAGCGGAAACCTGCATCAGCATAGATTCCTTTGTATGCACGGTTTTGATTATCCCTTGTGGTGTATTGAACGTTGAACAGTAAGCCATTGGCGCTGTAGCCGCTCCGCTTGAAGCCATGACGGTCCATGTAGATGTTGTATGGTGTTAGTTCCGTGTCGGAGTTACGGTCTTCAACATTACGGCGGATGTCGAACGAAACTCCAGCCCCGAAGAACAGGTTTTCCCTGAGTTGCTTATAAACCTTCTCGCGGAAATTGTAGAATTCACCGTGGAGCACGTAAGGTTTGCGCTCCGCATTCGTCAGTGCCTCATCTTCAGGGCTCGCGGTTGAGCCCTGGCCAATACCGAGCCCGTAATCGGGTGTAACCGTTTTTGCAGCGACCAGACTACCCTGCAGGTTCCATTTGTTGCCGGGGGTGAACACATTGTGGCTTAAGTAAGCATATATAATACCCTTGGTAGTTATGGAAGCCGAGGTTGCAGCGACAGACATCAGGGTGTTCGGATCTTTTCCAAGTACGCGTCCTGCAACCGCCTTTATCCCAATTTGTGCACCGATACTGGGGTTATAGGCTACATTGGGCATTAAGGTGATTCCTGACTTCTTCTTGTAAGGGTTAATCGTTTTATTTGGCGTAAAAATACTTCTAATAGCATCAGCTACATCATATTGTTTGTAGGTTGAATCTGGAGGCCTGATCACCTTTGATCCATCTTTACCCAGTGAATCTGCTTTAAGACTATCAACGGTGGTTTCAACCTGGCTATATACGATAACAGGCAATAGAAATGTAATTAAACAAAGGAGTGTTTTCTTCAAAATACTGATTTTTAAAAAAGAGAACAAACTTCAAACCATTATGGTTTAAGCTGCTTTATGAAGAAATTGACCATTGCCTGGTTGACCTTCATCAGGTTTCCATATTTCATCCAATGATGCGTGTCATCCGGGATTACCAACGTTTCCAGTTCCACACCTTTTTCAGAAAGCCGTTTGTAGAGATCTATGCTATGGGCAAATGAAACGTTGCGGTCATCATCTCCGTGAATCAACAGCACCGGCGACGTCCAGGTTTCCAGATACGCAATGGGCGAGGAGGCCCAGGCAGTTTTGGAAGCTTCCAAATGGTCAGGCGCTTTCTCGTACCGGTTCGGCCCGAGCGAACCATCGCTGTCTTGTGTTCTTTCACTCAGGCTATGAATACTTACACCTGCAGCGAAAAGCTTGGAGTCTTTGGCCAAGGCCATATTGGTGAGGTAACCACCATAGGAGCCGCCGTAAACTCCTATTCTCCTTGCGTCGATATCTTGTTGTGCTGCCAGCCATCGCCCGGCCGCAACAATGTCCTGATATTCTTCAGCACCGTTTTCTCCATTCTTTCCAACCCGTTGAAAAGCATCACCATAACCAATACCCATCCGGTAATTCACGGATAGCACATCAAAGCCCAGACTTGCCAGGTATTGATTGGTCGCATAGGCATTTGAATAATATTCGGAATAGTTCCATCCCAATAACATCTGCCTCGAGGGTCCGCCGTGTATGTATACGATCGCCGGCTTTTTACCAGCCTTGCGCTTTGCCCTAAAAAGCTGGGCATGTATTTTCTTCCCGTCCGGAGCACTGAAGATCACCTGTTCCGGTGTGACGAGCTGACTGACAGGGAAGGATCCTGGAATAAGTTCTTTTCCCAGGACTTTGGTATTCGTTGAAAAGTTTTTCTTCTGTTCAAGGTTCAATACCGCAGGAAGTGGGGGTTGTTGCCCGATGCTGGTGATAAATGCCAAATGTTTTCCATCCCCTGTGACTGTCGGCGTCCACTCCAGATTAGAACCTTCGCTCAATACTGTCATGCTAGCTCGATCTACCGGCACCAAGGCGATGTGTCTCCGGTCAATATCCTTTGCATCTTTTCCAGTGTTTGCACTGAAGTAAATCTCCGTTTTATCTGCATTCAAATTTACATGCTCAACCATAAAGTTGCCCGGCGTGAGTAGTGTAGGCTCGCCACCATCAGCGCTTAAGCTGTAGAGATGTGACCAGCCGTCGGCTGCCGAAACAAAGATGATACGATCCTTAGCAGCCCAATGCAGGTTACTGCCGCCATGGGTTGCAGGTAAATTACCCGCGAGCGTAGCCGGGGCTTTCCAAAGCTGGGTGGCTCGTTGATCAACAAGGTTGATTTTCCAGATGGACCAGGGCTGGTGCTGAGGTTGAAGCAGTGGCTGAGGCTTACCTCCAATTCCTTCCGTTCGCACAAAGACCAGGCTTTTACCATCAGGCGACCATCTCGGCGATCTGTCGCGATGAAAAGATGGCGCCATCCAGGTGACAGCACTATCGGTGAATTTATAGACACCGATAAATGCATGATCCTGTCGCTGCGCAACAAAGGCAATCGCAGAACCGTCTGGCGCCCATGGCAGATCATTTAGCCGGCCGCGTGGCGTAAATAGTAATTTCGCTGGTGCTGTTCCATCCAGGGGAGCGATCCAGGCAGCGCCCTTCCGCATAAAGACCAGTCGCTTTCCGTCAGGTGCAATTGCAGGCTCATCACCTTCGCCAATCCGGATATGCTTTTTTCCGTCGAAGGATACGGCATGGATCTCCACTTTCGGAGGTTCTGCTTTAGCGTTGACATTCACCGGTTCATCATCGTTCCAGTTGGAACCGTGATCGCCACCTCGTACAAACACGACCCAATGGCCGTCCGGCGTTAACGAGAGACTGCTGATCTCCTGTCCATCATCTTCTAGGTAAGCCGTTAGTTTTCGGGCCTTAAAATTCGGTGCTTCGGCGACATACACATTGCGTTTACCTATTTCGTCCATTGCCCAGGTAATCCTTGAAGTCTTTGCCGAACCGGTTAGTGCGGTTGGAAAAGGATAGTTTCTAACATCTTCGAGTTTGTATTGCTGCGCTTGAGCAGGTGTCGCCAGTATATAGGCAGCTATAAGTATCAGTAACAAAGATCTGGTGTAAACCTTCATGTCAGGTATGTGTAAGGGATGTTTATGGTTGAATTTGTCGTAAATCCTTCTAAAATATCGAAATTCTACTAATCTGTTCTGATTTTTTCATGCAATTAAGCAGAAAAATCCATAATATAGGGTTACCATATCATGTTCTCGCAATATCATGAGTCGCTTTCGCACAATTTGCCTGTCTATTTAATGCTTAAAGTCAAATTATACAATCAACCAACCATCAATCAAACCTAAATTATCATTATGAAAAGAAAGTTTACGCTATGTATTCTACCCATTCTCTTCTTCTGTGCTTCTGCTGTGCTTGCACAAACCAGGGATATAAGTGGTAAAGTTTCCCAGGCCGACAACGGTGCTGCTTTACCCGGAGTAGTGGTCAAAGTCAAAGGCAGTTCAACAGCAGTCTCAACCAACAATGCGGGGGATTACCAGATCAAAGTGCCTTCAGGAAATGTGACACTAACTTTCAGTTATGTGGGTTTCGTGTCTCAAGGCATTGTTGTTGGTAACCGGTCGCGCATCAATGTTTCGCTCGCTACTGCTTCGCAGGAATTAAATGAGGTAGTAGTTACGGCCTTGGGGATTAAGCGCGAGGAGCGCTCACTGGCCTACACTGCTCAAAGCATTAAAGGTCCGGAATTGACCCAAAACAGGCAGAGCAATGTCGTGAACGCCATTCAGGGTAAAGTTGCCGGTGTGACCATCAGCAGTACCGGTGGTGCTCCAGGGCAGGGTGCACGGATTCAGATCCGGGGCGTGAACTCGATAGACCCAAGTCGCGACAACCAGCCATTGTTTGTCATAGACGGCATATTCATGGATAACAGTACATCCACCCAGGGCTCAGGTGCATACGGAATGAGTAACCGTGCAGTGGACATCAATCCAGATGATATTGAATCCATGAACATCCTGCGTGGGGGTGCAGCAACAGCACTTTACGGATTAAGGGGTGCGAACGGAGTAGTTGTAATCACAACCAAATCAGGACGAGCAGGCACCATAAAGATTGATTATCAGGGTACCTTTGGCCTGGAGAACGTAAACACCATGCCTGAGCTGCAGAATAAGTTTACGCAAGGCTGGAGAGGGGAATACAATGCTGAAGACTTCTGGCCATCCTGGGGTCCAACCGTCGCTGAAGGGATTGCAGAAGACCCTAGCCATCCTGCGCAGCTCTTCAATCATATGAGAGATGCTTTTCAAACCGGCAGTCAGTACCGCAATGGTATCACCGTGTCTGGAGGATCCGAAAAGATGACCTTTCTAACCTCGGTCTCTCAACTGCAACATAACGGTATTCTGCCTTCCACCAATTTTAAAAACTATCAAGGACGATTAAACACCACTTTTAAACCGAGTGATAAATTTGATGCAGGTGCTTCCATCAGTGTAAATAATTCCGGGGGGCGTCGCTACAATGCAGGCAGATATATCGAACAACTGATCTACTGGTCACCCCGGCATGATGTAAATGACTATCTGGAAGAGAATGGAACCATGCGTTCTTATGGTTCGACAACCAACCCCAGGTATCAGGCGGAATCACAGCATTTCACAGACGACGTAATGCGCTTCGTCGGGAGTGCCAACGCATCTTATCAACCTTTCAAATGGCTGAATCTAAGTTACCGCGCTGGACTCGATACCTACCGGGATAACAGGCTAATGACCGCTCCCGGCGCGCAGGGGCTTGTTGGTGAACGGCTGGTGGAAGATAATGGTACCCCGGCATTTCCGGGAATGGGCCTGGTTAGTAACTATAGTGACAACTTCAGAAGCATTAACAGCACTTTCATTGCCAGCTTAACCCATACTTTTTCCACGGACTTCTCCGGTACCTTACGTCTTGGTCATGATTTGTACGACAGAAAGATCTACCGGAACAGTACAGAAGGATCTAATCTGACCGTCTTCAATTGGTACAATCTAGGAAATGCGAAATTCCTGACGGGGAATACTTATGAAGAAGATTATCGTTTGATGGGGATTTTCGGTGAGCTTTCCCTAAATTATAAGGATTATCTATACCTAACCCTCACCGGTAGAAATGATATTACCTCATCTTTGGTGCGGCCCAACAACTCCTTTTTTTATCCTTCTGCCAGTTTGAGCTACATTTTCTCTGATCACATTAAACTTCCGGAGGTGATCAGCAATGCGAAATTTAAGTTCTCTTATGCACAAATTGGAAAAGATGCAGGCGCCTATTCCACCAGTAGAGGCTTCGCTAATTACACCGGTTTGCCGACAGGCTATACAGGATTCACCCGCCCGAACCTTTTAGGTGATCCAAATTTAAGACCAGAATTCACCGATACCTATGAAGGTGGTTTTAGCTTTAAATTCTTCGCAGGCAGGTTAGGACTTGATGCAAATTATTATCATTCCCTAAGTAAAGATCAGATCATCAATGTGCCGATTTCTTCAACCACGGGGTATGTTACCGCTGCCGTAAACGCGGGCACGATGCGGAACAAAGGTATCGAGCTAACCTTATCCGGTACACCGGTAAAAAAGGAGAACTTTAGCTGGGAGACAACATTGAACTTTTCAGCAAACCGCAATAAGATCATTTCCTTACGCTCGGATCTTTCAGAGATCAATGCCGCAAACGAACATGGATATCTAAATGCCCGCGTTACCATGAAATTGGTTCCTGGTGAGGCATACGGAACCTTGTACGGCACCGAGTATAAGCGTTACTTCAGTCCTGATGAAATTGCAGCAGGGCTGGACAAATCTACGAACGCCAGCGATCCCTCCAGACCATTGTTGATCAGCGCAACTGGATTTCCAATCATCGGCGCAGCAGCAGACCAGAAAAAGCTGGGTAACATTCAACCCGATTGGATCGGCGGATGGAACAACACATTCCGTTACAAGGACTGGACATTAAACTTCTTGTTTGATGCCCGTATTGGTCAGGATCGATATAACCAGCTGGCCAACTACTATTCTGCTTTCGGAATGGCCAAGTACACCGAGAACCGTACAGAACATCGTGTATTTGAAGGTTTACTTGCAGATGGATCCCCGAACACCAGGGAGGTATGGCTAGGTCAGGGGGTTGATCCAGCGACCGGCATTGACTATGGAGATGGTTTTTACCGCCTTGTTCACAGAGGGGTGTCAGAGACCTTCGTTGAAGACGCATCATGGGTGCGCTTACGGTCGCTCTCTATTGGCTATTCACTGCCTAAAAAATGGCTCAGCAATGGCTTCGTGAAAAATGTAAATATGTCTGTAACCGGAAACAATCTGATCCTGTGGACCAAGTATGATGGTTTCGATCCGGAGAGTTCTACTACAAACAGCGGTTCTAATATTGAGGGATTTGCTGGTATGACTTACCCTGCAGTAAGAAGCTTCCTGTTCTCACTTAATGTTGGCTTTTAAATCTAGAAACATGAAAAGAAATTATAAAATAGCATTTTACTTTCTCCTGGTTGTGATCGTCGGGTCTGGTCAGGGATGTAAGAAGTACTTCGAATTGAACGAAAATCCCAATCAGGTGCAGAATCCACCGTTAAATGCACTACTATCCACCGCAACACAGAAAGCAGGATTAAACAGCCAGCGTTTTGCTGCATTTAACAACTACTATGCACAATACCTGGCGAGTCCAACCTCTGGCAGTAACACAGACACCTACCAGATCACGGATAATTCAAGTGAGTGGGATAATGCCTATTATGCCATGGCTGATTTGAACGACATGATCACGCGTGCTGAAAGTTCGGGAGCTACAGAACACCTGGGCGTCGCACAGTTGCTGATGGCATTCAATCTGGGCCTGGTAAATGATACCTGGGGTAGTGGACCGTACTCCGATGCATTTGGAACCAAGGGTAATCTTACGCCCAGTTATGACTCGGAAGAGGCGCTATATCAAACAGCACTCAGCCTGATCAATGAGAGCATTGCGAATCTTCAGAAGACAACTGCTACCCAGCAACTTGATGCAGCCTCTGATCTGATACATGGCGGCGATCGTGCAGCCTGGTTGAAAACTGCCTATGCGATTCAGGCAAGGTTTCTGAACAAGATCTCTAAAAAAGCGAGTTATAACCCTGCAGCTGTACTTACAGCAGTTGACAATTCCTATCAGTCTAATGCTGATGATGCAGGAATGGCGGTCTTTTCCGGTGTTAACCCCTGGGCACAGTTAGCCATAAATAACGCAGGTGCTTTACTTGGTGGATGGCTGTCCGACAATTTTGTGAATCATATGAACGGCACGAAATACGGCATCCTTGATCCAAGGATCTCGCATATTACCGACAAGACGGTGAACAATGATTATAAGGGAACCCGAAATGGCGCCGGAAACTTAGGTCCGGCACCGAGTACCGTCTTTGATGAAAATTATATCAGTTTAATTTCACCTTTGAGCACCCGGACATCTCCATTGTATCTGGTGACTTTTGCGGAGCTAAAGTTCGTAGAAGCAGAGGCTGCTTTCCGCTCGGGCCCTGCGGGACGTACCAGGGCGTATGCGGCATATCTAGCCGGTATCCGCGCGAGCATGGATAAATTCCAGGTGAGCACAGCTGAACGTGAAGCTTATATCGCTAATCCTGTAGTGGGTGTAGGGGAAGCCAACCTGACCTTAGATTTGATCTTTAAAGAAAAATATGCAGCGACCTATTTGAGCCCTGAGGCCTGGAATGATGCCAGGAGATATGATTACCAATACAAGGATTTCCGCTTGCCAGAAGGTGCGGTTTTAAATAATCCCATCAGACGCGTTGCTTATCCAACAGGAGAAAGATCAAAAAATGGTTCCAACGTTCCTGCTGATGTTTCTCTAGACACGCCATTATGGTGGGATCAACCTTAATCCGGGCGGGGCACCTAGCTCCGCTCTTGATTGTATTTACCATGAGTATCTGCAAAGGACAAGTTCAGGACACCTCCGCACTGGTACAATTACGTGAACAGGTGTTTAATGAAATTAAACCTTATCCATACGGGCAATTTGGAATCGCTTTCAAGGATCTGCAATCGGGGGCGACTTTCTTTTTCAAGGAGAACAGTGTCTTTCATGCGGCCAGTACGATGAAAACCCCTGTTATGGCAGAGGTGTTCGCACAGGCTGAGGCTGGTAAATTCAGGCTTGAAGACGAGGTGCTTGTGTACAATGAGTTTACGAGTATCGCTGATGGAACCAAGTACAGCGTGAATGTAGCTGACGATAGCGAGCAGGAACTGTATCAGCAGGTTGGATCCGGTATACTGATTTCGGAACTTATATATCGTATGATTACCAAGAGCAGTAATCTGGCAACGAATATACTCATCGATAAGGTAGGTGCAAGCGCAGTCAATCAGACCATGCGTAATATGGGTGCTAAGCACATTTCCATTTTACGCGGGGTTGAAGATCAGAAAGCTTTTGACAAGGGCATGAATAATATGGTTACGGCAAAGGACCTGATGCTTTTGTTTGAACAGATTGCGTTGGAAAAACTGGTAAGTCAGCAGGCCAGCAAGCAGATGGTATCCATACTCATGCAGCAACACCTGAAAGGGGCTATTCCAGCGAAGCTCCCATCAGGTGTTCGTGTTGCTAATAAAACAGGATCCATCACGCGTGTGCTGAATGATTCGGGCATCGTTTTCCTGCCGGACGGCAGGAAATACGTGCTTATCTTATTATCAAGCGGACTCGAACCGGAGCCAGCGATGAAGATACTATCAAATATTTCCTTATATTTCTATGAACATATGGTGCCCAGGTAGTGCTTACTTGGGCTCCATACTTGTTCCCTCAGCGGGATACTTAATGGTGTCCTTGAGTTCCATTATTTTCTCAGGGCTGAAGTTTGGAATCTGCAGATCTCCTGCTTCACGCCATGCTCGAACCCTGGCTTCTGCATCTTTGGTTTTCTCTTCGGACACACCAGTGTCTTTTGCGAAATAAATGGTTTGTGAAGGAAATGCAAAGCCAGTTCCTGAAGCCTCTACAACTTCCATAAAGCGCAGGTATAGATCCTCCTGTACTTCAAGAAACTCATCATTGCTAATCGTCTTTATATACGACCAGACCTCTAACTTTAATGAATCTGGCGCAAAACCTGTGAAGCGGATCCTAGGGCCGGAATCTATTTTAGGATGAGCAAACAGGATCGCACGGAGTTCCACAAGTAAGTATCGTAGTTGCTCTGGGGTAGTTTCATACCTCAAACCGAGCGTAGGATTAAACAGGAATTTATCCCGTGGTGCGAAGTTTTCGATCTTAAGGGACGACAGTTCTCCGTTGGGAATGCTGACAACCGTGCGCCCAAGTGTACGTATTTTAGTGGTACGCATTCCGATTTGCTCCACCGTACCTAAGACCCCTCCTGCAAGGCAGAAGTCGCCAACACGTACAGGATGATCGGCGATCAATGTGACGCTGCCAACGAAGTTCTCCACGGTCTTCTGTGTACCCAGGGCGATAGCGATACCACCAATACCCAGTGCGGTAAGCCAGGTCGTGACATCCCAGCCGAAGGTATCCAGGATAATGATACTTCCGAATATCACTAGAGCAACCTTAGCTGCTCTTCGCAGGAAGAGGAGTGCGGATACTCCGGATTGATTGCCATGATGAAGCATTCGTTTCTCCACCAGTCTGGTGATGAAATCAAGTAATTGCCACAGCAACAACAGGAATGCAACCACACCGACGATTAAAGTAAGATCGGTTAGTCGTTGTCGCACGATGATGGATATGCCAGCGGCGCGACTTGCCACAACAAATAACCATACCGCCAGGTAGAGCCTTATTGGGAGGACAAAAGATTGGATAATACCAGCGGTAGCTTCTGTTCTCGCCCTATGCCATACCAGGGGAATGATGTACACCAAGAACCTGATGATTAAACCAGCAAGGATGTATGATAGTACAACAATTAATACCATGGCTAGCCAATGTGCCACTGGTACACCGCCCCATTCTGTTTCCTCTAGAAAACCTGGAGACACCTGCTCTACCATGGTCGGATTTTGTACTACGGCTGTATCTATCGGCACGCGTTGAATGGTTTGGGATGAAAACAGCCAGATGGGGCCGCCTGTAGTGTCTGTAATACTTTCCAATATCAGATCAAAGCTTTCTCCATTAATGGTCGCTGCACCAATGCGGTCCTGATTCGGACCAAGATTATCATCCTGCTGGCCAGTTCCATTGTCGCTGATCCAGGAATAAGGATATATGTTGCCCTTTTCCAGCAGCACCTGGAGCGCTTTTGCAACCTTAACACTGTCTGGACTGTCTTTTAGTTTGGTGTCCAGGTTCAGGTAGTTTGCGGCAATCTTATATTGCTCTCTTGCAGCAGCTTTAATGAAGCCTTCTACCGTTCCTCTGGGATTTCGCCTGCCTAGAGAGTCTGGGGGATAAACAACTGCAGCTTCCTTCGCCGCAGTGTCTGGCTGAAGCAGTTCTGTCTGCGCCTGCGACTCCAGCTGCAGCATCAGCAACATCCAAATAAACAACCCTGTATGCCGCAGAAAAATTGAAAATGATGTTTTAAGTTTTAAACAGCTTGCAGTTTGATTCTTAGTTTCAGTCATTTTTTCTTTTTATATATTATTGTTCGGTTTTCCTTCGATCCATGGTTTCCATTACATTTTCAGGTCGAATATCTTGTGCGAGTTCCTCCAGCTCTGGATGGTACGCGTCTTCAATGTCCATCTTTTTAGCAATTGCCCTTACCATAGTAATTAGATGTGTTACTTCGTGTTCAGAAAGTAAGCCAACCTGCAGGTCCAAATCAGCACGTTTGTCGGCCTGTATGGATGCACGATTTTGACTGATCAGCACAAAGGTGGAAAGGAAGATTGCTTCAACAGAAGCGAACATCGCAAGCACCACGAACGATTCATCAAAAGCGGGTAGGCCTAGCCAACCCAAATTCCAGACGATCCAAATTCCAAAGAGACACAGATGGATGTACACAAAGGCCATGCTGCCTGCAAAGCGCGTTATCATGTCAGCTATCTTATCCTGCGCAGACTTATGCTGTTCCTCCTGCTTTCGTTGCTCTAGCAATGAGGCGATATTTCGCTCCACAATTTCCGCCATGTGAGGCTGCGTGCCACTCTGTTTGTTGTTGTTTTCCATATGCTACCTTTCCTTATTAATGCCCGCAACTGCCAAAATGTTTGAGTTTACAGTATCCGTTCTTTCTTTCCAGAGGCAATGCTCCGGTAAATGGCATCAATGTATCCGGCGATGCCGCTGTAGCCGTAAGCAGGGCTCAGGCCGAACTTGCCGTTCTTTGCTTTTACATCCAAAAAGCTAATGTTTGAACTATAACTTGACTTACCCTTCGCGATCAGCCCCCCTGGAAACTCAAGTTCCCAATCAATAGTGTCATCCACCTCTTTGAACAATACCGGATCGGTTTTGGTTTCTTTGGCAGTAACAAAGACGGGTTCCATGCCGGTCGTATACCGCGCCGCCTGTATTCTGCTCGGGAATGTTGTACCGCTTTGACCAATTGTCGGCTTTTGCAGGCGTTCCTGTAACAATCCCTGCCAGGTAGCAGTTGTTGGTTTGCTGCAGTGCCGGGGCAAGTTGTCCTGTGCTATAACCGCCTAGCCCTACCAGTGCTATGCCCAGTTTCTTTCCTTCCTTTTCGGGAAAACAAGATCCTATTGCATTCAAGGCTGGCGCGAGTGTGAGTGCGCCAACGCCATAGCCTACGCTCTTGATAAATGTCCTGCGACTTGCCTTGTTTCTTTTCGTATTCATGTGTCGGGAATTATGTTTAACAACTTAGTTTTTCTGCGTACCAGATAACCTCCTTTGTTGCTCAGCAGCCTGGATGCTGAGCAATTTTGAACTATAACTAAAAATAAAATGTGCAACAAACAGTACCAGATTAGATAGGCCTGCTGATTTAAACAGGTATCTCCAGGTAAACACTGCCAGAATGCCGCTTAATGCACCAAACACAGTGATCCCGAACCAAACATGCTTAGCGGGGTAGCGTTTTAGCATCGCAGTGAATACCAGGTACCAGGTGATTCCCAGCACATAATGCCCCAGCCAGCCAGCTGGTTTTGACAGGCGAGGGGCTAAGAATGGCAAATAGGAATTTATGATTTTAGCAAGCAGTACCGGCTCACTGTAGTTCTTGTTGTTTAGTCTACCGATCAGGTAGCTAAATGCAGTCATAATACTGGTGCTTGCGACACCCGGTATAACAAATTTTAATAAAGATCTAGAAGAAACAGACTTCATGGCGGTGCACATTTTTTTAAAACACCTGGTTTCGCTAAATGTTGTCTTGAAAAAGGATAAGAATGGTAGAACTATTAGATGGGTTTCCGGCACATGTTGCAGCTTATAGGGCAGAAGGGAAAGTGAATGATCAGGAGTATCAGGAGGTCGTTATGCGTAGGGTGGACGAGGTTGCTGCCAAGTTCGGGAAAGTGAATTTTCTCGTACTGCTTGAAACGGATTTTCAGAATTATAGCATCCCAGCTTTTTTGGATTATCTCAAGATAAGCTTCAAACATTTTAGCAGCTGGGAACGAATGGCAATTGTAACAGACCAGAAGATTGTTGAAAAGGCATATGATATGTTCAGCCCCTTTGTGCATGGCGAAATACGGGGCTTTGAGATCAAGGATTTCGAGGATGCAAAAACATGGGTTTCCGGGCCTCTGAATCATGCCTAATAGATGATTTGGAAAACCGGTAAACTATTTTTGGAAACATCGCCTAAAGTTCAATAACTTCAAACCAACTAGTGCTCAATTTGTTAAACTTTAAAACCTTTTGTTATGATTGAACCGACTAACAACAGCCACAACACTTCACCAAACAACAAAACTCCAGAGCAGAGTGATGCAGGTGGAGGAACCAATATCCTCACGACACGTCAGGGACACCCGATTTACGACAATCAAAATACTCGTACGGTTGGGAATCGTGGTCCGGCTACGCTGGAAAACTATCAGTTTCTGGAAAAAATGTCGCACTTCGACCGTGAGCGGGTACCGGAACGTGTAGTACATGCGAGAGGTGCAGGTGCACACGGTATCTTCGAAGCATATGGAACCCTGGGAGATGAACATATTTCAAAATATACCCGTGCTAAATTCCTTCAGGAAAAAGGAAAGATCACGCCCTTGTTCGTGCGCTTTTCCTCTGTAATACACGGTGGACATTCACCCGAGACATTGCGTGACCCCCGGGGTTTCGCGGTAAAAATGTACACAGAAGATGGAAACTGGGATCTTGTCGGTAACAACCTCAAGATCTTCTTTATTCGTGACGCCATAAAGTTCCCGGATTTTATTCATGCTTTTAAGCCAGATCCGGTAACGAATATTCAGAGCCCGGTACGGCAGTTTGATTTCATCAGTAACTCACCCGAAACCTTACATATGGTGACTTTCCTATTTTCTCCATGGGGAATTCCGGCTACTTACCGCCACATGCAGGGCTCAGGTGTCAATACCTACAAGTGGGTTAATAGCGACGGGGTGGGCGTGCTTGTTAAATACCATTGGGAGCCTCTGCAGGGCATCAAGAATCTGACCTCTGCACAGGCATCTGAAATCCAGGGCAAGAACTTCAACCACGCCACTCAGGACCTATATGAAGCAATTGAACGAGGAGAGTATCCGGAATGGGAACTTAACGTTCAGATCATGGAAGATGGTGAACATCCTGAACTGGATTTCGATCCTCTTGATGATACGAAGCTATGGCCACGCGAACAGTTCCCATGGTACCCGGTTGGTAAGATGACGCTGAATAGAAATCCAGTTAACTATTTCGCTGAGGTGGAACAGTCAGCATTCGGTACAGGCGTACTGGTGGATGGATTGGATTTCTCAGACGATAAGATGTTGCAGGGAAGAACATTCTCCTACTCCGATACGCAGCGTTACCGCGTAGGAACAAACTACCTGCAATTGCCTATTAACTCGCCGCGTAAACATGTAGCAACTAACCAGCGTGATGGTCAGATGGCTTTCTACCAGGATATCGCAAAGGGTACTAACCCGCATGTAAATTATGAGCCATCAAGCATGAACGGTCTGAAAGAGGCCGTACGTCCCGGCAAAGATCATACACCATATTACCAGGCGGCTTTGGTTAGGCAACGTATCGACCGGGAGAACAATTTCAAGCAGGCTGGTGAAACTTACCGGAACTTCGAAGAATGGGAAAGAGAAGAACTGATCTCGAACCTGGTTGGGGGCATCTCGGCATGTGAACAGCACATTCAGGACAAGATGGTAGAGTTGTTCACGCAATGTGACGAAGATTATGGCCGACGTGTTGCAGAAGGCTTGAAAATGAAGGCAGAAATGATGTCCAAGGAAAAAGCGAGTTTCGTTGAGGAAAATGCTTCTGAAGGCATTGACCAGGCTAACACGGATTCTACGGAAGCAAGACCTTACTAAACGGATTCATGGAAAACTTGAATAATGAACTATTTGGCGCAGTAAGAACAGGTGATCTCGCCACACTTAAAGAACTAATATCAAATGGTGCTGATGTAAATGCAGTGGATGCGCGGGGTTTTACCCCGCTCATCGTTGCTTCCTACAACGAACAACTGGAGGCCACGCAGCTCCTGCTGGATGCTGGCGCAGATGTAAATGCCTATGATGCCGGCGGCAATACCGCCCTTATGGGCGTTTGTTTTAAAGGCTATCTGCAGATTGCCAAATTATTGCTGTCCTACGGTGCCGATGTCAACCTTCAGCATGGGAATGGCGGAACCGCTTTAATGTTTGCGACTCTGTTTGGCAGAAACGATCTCGTGCGCCTGGTAATGGAATACGGCGCGGATCTGTCCATTAAGGATAATCGTGGACTAAGCGCGCTGGACTTGGCTGTCCAGCAGGGGAATCCTGATGCGGTGCTGATCATGGAGGAATACATGAATATCTAACATTTAAGAAGCAGGGCACGCACATGGCTGAGCATATTAAATTGCGGCATTGTGGAACCATGGAGGTCTACAATAAGCAGGTTGAAACCTTCCCGGAATACCGGAGAGCACAGGCTGAAATTGAAAACGAGGTCGCCACGCTGTTGGAAAGCAAGCGGTTTTTCAGACTTAGTACGCCCGTCGTTATTGATGTCGTTGTTCATGTCTTGTACCATACGGAAGAGGAAAATATTTCCGATGCGCAGATCTTGAGTCAAATTGAAGTGCTCAATAGAGATTTTCGCTCCCGTAATGAAGACGTAAGCCGCGTTCCGGAGGTATGGCAGCCACTCGTGGCCGATACCAATATTGAGTTTAGGTTGGCGGAACAAGACTCAGCGGGTTTGGAGACTACCGGAATTACGCGGACCAATACAACTGTGCAGGTCTTTGGAACAGACAACGCCATGAAGGCAACAGCCAGCGGGGGTATAGATCCTTGGCCAACAAATCGTTTCCTGAATATCTGGGTTTGTAATCTGGGCGAATCACTGCTTGGTTATGCACAGTTTCCAGGTGGACCGGCAGAAACGGATGGTGTTGTTGTCGATTACCGCGCTTTTGGAACAACCGGTACGGCCAGAGCGCCTTTCAATTTTGGCCGAACAACCACCCACGAAATTGGGCATTACCTGAATTTATCTCACATCTTCGGCGATGGTAGAGGGAACAGCTGTTCAGATACCGACTATGTGAACGACACACCCAACCAACTCGGCCCGAATTATCAAAAACCCACTTTTCCTTCGATTTCCTGTAACAATGGGCCAAACGGGGATATGTTTATGAACTATATGGATTATGTGGATGATGATTCCATGTTCATGTTTACAGAAGGGCAAGCCGCAAGAATGAATGCAACGATATCTGGCCCGAGAGCGGGTTTAATCCAAAGAACATCCTGAGAACATGGCTGTGGTTAGTAAGGATGTGATCAGCAAACATTGGGTACATTCTTTTGAAGAAGATAACCATGAGGAATTTGTGTATCGCCCGCATGGCTTTGACTTTCCACGGTCCAGAGGCAGGCGGGCACTTGATCTTCAGCCCAGTGGTAAGATTCTGGATTTAAGCCCCGGCAGAAATGATCTACCAGGCCAGGTTGAAGGAGACTGGGACATTGAAGATGAAGCCCTGGTAATCCATTATACCGATGGAACAGGAGAACGTTTAAATATTAAAGAGGTAACACCGGGAAAACTTGTCATCAGGAAATCCTGATATGGAGGAAGCGCTAACATGAAAACATTCGAGAAGTTCCTGGCGCAAGTAAAAAGGGCTGAGCAGCGGCTTTTATCTCCCCTCGAAGGCGAGCTTAATCAGGCGCCTGCTGCAGTAATAAATTCCGAGCATAACTTTTCCAGTACCCCAGGTACGTTCGGCCAGCCAAATGCTGGTGTCGTGTTCAGGAAGTCTATATCAGACCGGGGAAGTGCCGCACCAGGCATCGGCAAGTTTGTAAATCCGAAGCAGATAAACGATTATTTACAGCAGCATAACCTGAACATTACCGAACTCATCAACGATCGGCTTTTGCGAGAAAGGGTGATCAGCGGTGATGATACTTTAGATGTCAATTATCTGGAAAAAGGTGTAAAAGCTGGTCGGGCAGTATGCCGGATCAACATTTATTCGGCTGAAGGAGAGGAAGGTTTCGGAACTGGATTCCTGATTGCACCACAGCTATTGATTACCAATCATCACGTGATTCCCGATGCGCAATATGCAAGCGCATCTTATGCCGAATTCAACTATGAAAAAGGCATCCATGATCTGCCACTTTCGTTGAAAGTGTTCAGCTTTGAACCTTCAAAACTTTTCTACACCAACGAAGAACTGGACTATACCATCGTGTGGGTGGCCGAAGCGTCGACAGATGGGTTTGGGAAGCTTCAGGAGTTTGGATATCTCCATCTGAACCCCGGTTTAGGAAAAACTAAAGAAGGCAACTTTGTATCTATCATCCAACATCCTGATGGCAAAATGAAGAAAGTCGCCCTGCGGCAGAATGAAGTCACCGATTTGTCCCTGCCCAAGTTCATTCGCTATGTAACGGATACGAAGAGTGGGTCTTCAGGTGCACCAGTTTTTAACGATAAGTGGGAGGTTGTTGCTTTGCATCATGCAGGTGTACCCCGCTATAATGCAGAAGGTAAAATCCTTAACCGTTCAGGAGCTGTATGGGATAAATCGCAGGGTGAAATTCAGGTTGATTGGCTTGAAAATGAAGGCGTCCGTATCAGCAGTATAGTTTATGATATTACGACGGTTGCTGCGGTACGTTTTCCGCTGCTCTGGAACTACTTTCAACCCATACGCAATGTAGAGGATATCAGAAAGTCCATGGGTATCAGCATCGATACAATAGATACAGGCAACTACTATCCCGAGCAAGAGGATAATGTACAGCGTCAGACGTATTATGCAGGTCTCGAGAATATCGCTGCTGCGACGTTCCAGGAGCTACATGATCTGCTGGCGGATACCCATACCAAACACCACAATTATAATCCTTCGAAGTACGTTTACCCACGTGTTGACCTTCACCCGGACGGACAGATCAGAAGTATTTACTCGAACAAAGCCTTCAGTGTACAGGAACTCATTCTTGCGGATCAGAAGGTTGATATTGATCGGCAACTCAGATTTATAGAAATCTCTAAAACGGAGAAGCTGGTCGGCTCGAACGACTTTGACGCAGCGGTAGAAGCGCTGGAGGCTGCATTGCCATACAATTGTGAGCACGTCGTTTGTCAGTCCTGGTTTAACAAACAAGAACCGATGCGCGGCGATCTTCACCATCTTTTCGCCTGTGAATCCCGTTGTAACAGCTTTCGAAACAACTTTCCATATAGAGACCTGCCTAACTACCCACAAACCGAATCTGAAAAGATACGATCCGACTGCGGAAATGTAGAAAGTGGCTTTTTTGAGCCCGAGCACAATAGGGGCATTGTTGCGCGTGCGGTATTGTATTTTCTTGTTCGATATCCGGGCGCAATAGCAGTCTATGATCACGAATCCATTCAGGTACTTAAAGACTGGTCCAAGGAACAGCCGGTCAGTTTATATGAAAAGCATAGAAATAGAGAAATATTTTTGATGCAGGGAAACCGGAATCCTTTCATTGACTATCCGGAACTCGTGTTTACCCTGGAATTTAGGGCTTAGAATTAGTGTATTCATTTCAATGTTGAAGCTATGGAAAACCGCACAATCCAAATCATGGAAGGATTCCCGAAGGAAATCATCCGGAAAATCATGCTCCGGGAAGAGCGACGTAGAAAAGCGCTCCCAGCCAACCTAAATGGGCAACCGCTACAACTTGTGTTGGAAGACCTGTTGTTGTGGGACCAGCGCAGGCTTATCGTGAGTTTCAAAAATGGCGATGCTGAGTTACACCGCAAAATCGCAGAAACCGCTGCTGAGTGGAGCAAGTATGGGAACATAGAATTCGATTTTGGATTTAATCCTGTTGCGGCAACTTACAGGCTATGGCAACCCGGAGATACTTCATCCATAAGAGTAGGCTTCGAGCATCCTGGTTATTGGTCGTTTGTCGGTACAGACAGTCAGGATCCGGAAATATGCCAGCCTGGTGACATCACCTTGAACCTACAAGGATTTGATCTGAGCTTGCCTGAAAACTGGCGCACAACAGTCCTTCATGAGTTCGGACATGCCTTGGGCTTCCATCATGAACATCAGTCGCCAGCGGCAAACTGCGACTTCGACTGGGCGCGTTTGTACGCGTATCTTTCCGGTCCCCCGAACTTTTGGTCGAAAGAGCAGATCGATTACAACCTCAAACAAATGCCGGCAGGCGGGCTAACTTATTCGCCGCATGATAAACAGTCCATCATGCACTATTCTTTTCCAGACTGGATGTTTTTAAGCGGTGCTGCTTCATCTTGCTACGTGCAGGAACCCACGAGCTTATCAGAGCAGGATAAAATCATGGCAGCCAAAGCATATCCATTTGATGAATCCGCAGCTGAGGAGCAGAATTTGCAGCGGAAGGAGAACATCACACACCTCTTACAAGCCGGGCATGCTTTTAGCGAGGGGGAATACCAATACCTTAACGCACGGGTAAACAGCCTTAGCACAGCGGCTGCCATGCGGCATACCTATATCCGGAGCACCCAGCTTAGCCTTGATCTTCAAGTGAAAAAGGCCATTCTGGTTGCCGCAGGCCAATCTTGGGAGGAACCCAAGAATCTCGGCGATCATCTTGCAATTGGCAACCTCTTGCCGACCGATTACGCTTACCAATTTTTGGCGGATCTGCTGGATGAGCTTGTGAAAACCCATAATGCAGGGGCATCAGTGCGCATTGCCGATGTCTCAGGGGTGGACACCGTTATGGATTGTGTAGACATGGTAGAGGGGAAGTTATGAAAGGCGCGAAGTTTACACTCATTGCTGGTGCATTGTTGTTGACAAATTCCCTGGCAGCACAGGAGCAACCATCCTCAGTTTCCAGATTTTTAGACCGGCTGGAACTCCGTCAGTCTTTCGGATCGGCAGGTACCAGAAATTCACCTGTCCGTTTCCAAATTACGATACCCAGGCATGCGAAAACATCGTACCTGATTGACGGCGGTGTTGGTATTCCAGTCACCAACTTCAAAATTGGGAACAGCCTTACCATGGAAGGTAAAATAATAGGAGAGTATCATCGTAACACCCTGATTGATGAGGAACAACACAACTGGCAAACCGGACTGTCAGGTACATTGCGCACGAACATCAAAAGGAATAATGCCCTGACAACATACCGTCAGTGGTTTTTTACCCCTACATTGAAGTTCTCTAGAAATCTGAGGGATACTGCCAGTGCTTTACTCTTTAATATGGATGCCATTCCCTTCAGGTCTGGAGATAAGGGACTCAACTTAAATACCTATACCGTAAGGGGAAACCGTAAGCTGATTCAACTGTTCGCGCTCAATCCCGGTGTTGAATTTCAAAATAACTTCTCTGCAAGGCAAGATGACAACAGTGGCACGATCCTCCGGCCTCTGGTCAAATTTCAATATGCACTTGCAGGCAACCGACGGAAAGAATCAGCTGTGGAGATGATCTCACCCGACAAAACATGGGAGGCGTCTTTTGATTATACCGCAAGGTATGCAGTGCTGAATTCAACCGCTGTTGAAGAGGACTTTACGCAGTTAATGAAAGCTGGGCTAGATTATTATTTGCTAACCAGGCCCCTGCGAATTTCATTCGGAGTGTCTTTTAACTATGGGTCTGATCCTGCGTTAGGTTTGAAGAAACAGCACTTTTATCTTGCAACGTTTAGCCTGCAAAAGTAAGTGCCGTTTCAGGTATGTTTAGAATGGTAGTTTACGCCTCAACTGCGTCATATACAATAACTTTATCCCAGAGATGGCTGCAGTTTTTGATAAATTCCAGGTGAATTGGATCTGTCTGATAGCTGGCCTGACCTTCAAGGTCTTCGAAGAACATCAGCTCTGATACGCCCCAGCTGTTGTCTACAACATCACGTTTTTCAGTACTTGCAACTACACCCACACGTAGTTCTTTAACGGTTTTAATCTTAGCTAAAGTCTTAACGCCTGCAACAAGTTTTGCACGATCTTCCATGGAGGAAGGGTTCTTCAACCAGAATAATGCATGGTGAACGACAGGGTATTTCTTTTGTGCCGGTGCTACAGGCATTGCGGAAGCCACGGTACCAGCGGCTAGGGCTACGCCACTTAATAAAAATGTTTTTCGGTTTAAGCTGTTCATTGAATTAGGTTTTTTATTTAGAATCATAAAGCTAAAAAAAATCCCAGGTATCCGGTAGGAGTACCGAAAAATCAGTGACTAGATCTTACTGGATACACTTTTTATAACGGCATCTAACTCTTTTGCGCTGCTGCTGATCATCTCGACGAGTGCTTTTAAGCTTTCATCTGTATCCATGGTCTCTAGAATCGTCGCTAATCCAAGAATATTCGCGATAGGTTTTCGGATGACATGGGACTGTATATGTGCGATTTCCTCCAGGGTCAAGGTCGCGTGACTAAGCGATTTCATCGTCTGCTCAAGATTAAAACGGGTTGCAATAAATTCCGAAATATCATTACCAATACAGAAGACTCCTGCAGGATTGTGGTCAGCATCTAAAACGGCCTTGTATTCCCACTGTGTGGTGATAAAACCGCCTTTTCCATCATGTTTTCGAATCGTTGCCGGAAACATTTTATCCGGCTGTTCAAAACATTGCTGCGAGACACGCATGCAAATCTCGGTATCATCCGGATGCATTGTCTTTGAATAGTGCTGCCCAATAAGGTGTCCATGGATGCCGTCGAATGCTTGCAGGTATTTTTTGTTTAAATAAGCATATTTGCTATTCATATCTACCATGACCAGGTAATAGACACCTGAAGTATCGAGAATTTGTTTTATTGGGTCGAAATGATTCATTTATAACAAAAGTCCAATTTAATATTGAAGATACAAATATGTCTAACAGTTAAACTGCTTTTTAAAAATTAAGGCAGCCACAACTTCTTGAGACTGCCTAAGAGAGACATTATAATATATCTTTTGGTGCTAACGAACTTATTTAAAACAAAATCAGGTTAATCGTTTGTTTAATAACTGATCGAAGATAAAATATATTATTTAGGTTTGAGTCGAAAATATTCTACACCTTGTCATAATATGTCAACTATGAAGCAATTGGAACGTTTAAAGCATATTTATGCTTTGCTGAGTCATGCACCACAAACAATCGATTCGCTGCAATCCGCTCTGAAGTCGTTAGGTGCGGAGGTGAGTAACCGACAATTGTATCGTGATCTGGAAGATGTAGGTAATTATTTTTTGCGTGATCAGGAGCGTTTGGAGCTTAAAAACCAGGAATTTAACAAAAAGTTGTATGTGATAAACCGTCATACTGGTGCCGGCACTATTAACAACTTTGATATTGACACGTACTTTCTAAACAAGTTGGTCATTCCTTTGGGAATCTCAACATGTCGGAAGAGCTCACTTGATAAATTTCGAGATATTTTCGCGAACCATCTCAATAGCAGCAAGGTAGAAAACAATTCTAACTGGGACGGTTCTTCAATGCAAAATACGCATTTTAATGAGGTTATGTTTGATGAAGAATTCCAGGAGAAGTTCAATCAAATACTCTGGAGCGTATCGAATCACCGGGCCGTTGAAGTCATTTCCTGTAAGGGTGATTCAGTTTCCATGTATCGCTCGACCAGCTTTCCATTTGTTTTCCATCCCCTAAAAATTCTTTATCACCGCGGAGGCTTTTTTGTAGCAGGCATTTTAGAATCATCGAAACGCTGCCTGGTGCTTGATTTATACCAGATCACTGCGTTTAAATTAAGTAATCAGAGTTTTCCCTTCAAAAAGGAAAACACAATCTTAGACCGGAACCTGAAAGCGCGTTTTGGAGTGGGTCAAAACATTAATGATGAGGTTTATGACGTTATAATCGAATTCGCTTCGCTAACAGGAGAGTTCGTGAAGTCACACATCTGGCATCATTCTCAAACGTTTGAACTACTTCCCAATGGAAATTTACGCATGCATTTGAAGTGCGGGATCAATCGTGAACTTATTGGATGGACGTACATGTGGATGGGACATGCCAAGATTATACAACCGCAGATACTTAAAGATTATCATATGGAACAGATGAATTCCATACGGGAAGTAAATCAATCAGACCAGCTTATCTACAATGACTTCCGCCAACCCGACTAATCTGTGATGAATGTCCAGGCACTATGATAAGCACCTATTTCTTCAGCATACTTCATTAAATCTAAGTAAAAGGGCGATTTAGACAACGTGCTTCCATCTCCGATGATCACAAGTTTTGCCCTAGCTCTTGTCATGGCTACATTCATGCGCCTAATGTCGGACAAGAAACCGATCTGCTGCGCCGTGTTGCTTCTGGTCAGACTGATATAGATGATATCTCTTTCCTGTCCTTGGAAACTGTCAATGGTGTTTATGGCTATGTTTTGGCGATAGGTCTGAAATGCTTCATCTGCTTCAAACAATTCCGTCAATGTTTTAATCTGTTCCTGGTAAGGTGAAATTATGCCGATAGCAGGGAATTCTGATGAGTTGAAATAATCTCTTATTCCAGTAACATAAGTCTTTAGATGTCTTAACAGGAACAATGCTTCTTCTGCATTGGAGATGCTGTTTTCCTCCTGTTTTTCATCAAAACCGCACCCGGAGGTGTCGATAAAGGTGAAAGGCTCATCCGCGGAAAACAAGGTCCTGCCTGCAACGCTTTCATTTGCCCGCAGCCGCTCTTCATAAAAGGTCCTGGAGCTGAACGTCATGATGTCGGTATGCATTCTGTACTGTTCCTCCAGGAGCGTCACCGCATCCGGAAATAGTTGTACAGCCTTTTCCATGAGCGTGATACTTAAACCCTTGCCGGCAGCTTCCCTGGATTTTATGGTTGGAGGTAGTTGGCAATGGTCGCCTGCAAGAATTAGCTTTCTGGTTTTCAGAATTGCTATCCAGCAAGCTGGCTCCAGTGCCTGGCCAGCTTCATCAATAAACACGGAGCTAAATTTCCGATCTCGGATTGTGTAATGGTTGGCGCCGACCAAAGTTGCCGTGATGACTTCAGCACTGCTGATCACCTGATCAGAAATGTATTGTTCATGCTGCTCAACCTCCTTCATAATCTTATGCGCTTCGTTAAACAGGGCCTTGCGCTGCTCTTGCTCAGCCCGACCGAAATTGCGCTTGTATTTATGCGCCATATTTTTGAACTCCGCAGCCTGTTTCTTCAGGGCCTTAATATCCTTTGTTTGAGTATGTGCAGCCATTTTGCTGTCCATGGTTAGCGATTGCAGGCGCTGGGAAACCCTGGCGGGATTGCCGATGCGTAAAACATTTATCCCTTTCTCCGATAACTTTTCGGTAAGTAAGTCTACTGCGGTATTACTCGGTGCAACAACCAGAATTTGTTGTTGATCTTTCTTCAATAAGGCCTGTATCGCATGTACGATCGTCGTGGTCTTTCCAGTCCCCGGGGGCCCGTGAACGATCGCCAGGTCTTCAGCAGTCAGTATCTTTTGAACAGCCTCCTGTTGTTTGCTGTTAAGCAATGGGATGGGGTAGGTGTATGTAGCTGTGTTAAAAACAGGTCTCCGGATTCCAGTAAGTAAGGTGACCAGCCCTTCGTCATTTGCCTTGGGGCTGTTGATCATGTCGCTTGCAGCTTTTATCGCCCGCTCCATCTCGTTGTAACTATTATTATCAAACAGCAGGTCGAGACCAAGTTTGCCATCTTTGCTCCAGTCTGGCAGTTCATCTACCCGAAAGCTGATCTTACAGCGGTTTCCACTAATATTGGTGATCGTCCCTTCTAGTCGGTCTTGACGATCATGATTTGAAAAAAGGGCAATAGCTGCACCAAACCGGAACTGATGGCTGAGCTCATGATTTGTGGTACGTTCAAACTCCACATTCATGTAATCACCGCGGCTAAGTTCGGTGGCCCTGATCGCTACAGGATACCAGCTCAATCCATTTGCCCTTCTTGTTGCCACCGGAACACGCTCGGTAAGCACCTGATATTGCCTGAAGTCCTCGTCCCGCTCAATTTTAAGTGCTGCTTGTAATGCCTCGAAATATTCCATTAGCGGCAAAGGTACATCTTGCTTCCTAATAGCAGCGTTGAGATTATTCTGAACAAACTAGAACCCACTAGTATTAATCAGCATCCCTCGTAAAACAAAAATTCGCAATTTGTCTTTTAATTAAAGCCGTTGCCGGTCTTTAACGTCCAATCATTTAACCTTCATGTATGCAGAACCCAAGACTTTTCAAAGCCCTCGCAATCGTCGCACTGATCCTGTTGATCGTTGTTGCACTCATTTTCGGTAAGCCCTTTCTGGTGCCACTAACCTTTGCCGCGTTGTTATCGATGTTGTTACTGCCAGTTGCACGTTGGCTTGAAGGGAAAGGGGTAAACAAAGCACTTTCCACGCTTGCAGCGATCACACTCTTGTTGGTATTTGTCGCAATAGTGTTCTTCTTTGTCGGATGGCAGATGTCAGATATTGCCAGTAATACCTCCAAGCTGCAGCAGACCGCCACGGAGAAATATGAACAGCTAAAAGATTTTGTTAGCGAAAAGTTAGGTGTCTCTCCTCAAAAACAGGATCAGTTGATCAAGGAGCAACAAAAGTCCTCCACTGGAAAAGTAAGCGGAATGGCCACAAGTTTAATGTCGGGAATAACTGGCTTTCTCACTGACACACTACTCGTTTTTGTTTATATTTATTTGTTTATGTACCTGCGTACCCGGCTAAAAGGGTTTATTATTCGACTCGTTCCGCTGACTGATCGGGGTAATGCCATGACAATATTGAACGATACGCAGCAGGTTACCGTGAAGTATCTCTCCGGATTGTTTTTGATGATTGTATGTCTCTGGGTGATGTACGGTATTGGTTTTAGCCTGCTTGGCGTAAAGAACGCTATCTTTTTTGCGATTCTTTGTGGCTTGCTGGAGATTGTACCTTTTGTAGGGAACCTTACCGGAACTGCACTCACCATTGCAATGTCGCTGGTGCAGGGTGGGGACATGAACATGGTAATCGGTATTTTGCTGGTTTACGGCTTCGTTCAGTTCGTACAAACGTACCTGTTAGAGCCGCTGATCGTAGGCGCGGAGGTTAGTATCAATCCTTTGTTCACCATTGTAGGTCTGGTGGCGGGTGAAATGATTTGGGGCATTCCCGGGATGATCCTGGCTATACCTCTACTGGGAATCACAAAGATTGTTTTCGAGCATATTGAGCCATTAAAGCCCTTTGCCTATCTGATTGGTAGCGATGAGAAAAAGGATGACAAGGGATTTCTAAACAAAATAAAAGGCTGGTTTGGTGGGGGGGCAATAAGATCATGAATTTCTGCAACTAAATATCCGTTTGACTGTTATAGAAAAGTACCAAAACTTTAATGCTATGTCAAACCAGGAAGAACAACAAAGTACGAACGAAAACAAAGAACAAAACAACCCTGCAAATAATCAATCTCAAGCGGTTGGTAATGAATCCACTTCATCCGGCGGAAGTCATAAGGCCGATCCCGAACATAACACCGGCAATGACCGGATGAGGATTGATGAAGAAGGGGCCGAGATCAAGCCCGACGATGAGGTTTGATTACCGGAATGAAAGCGCATTTAATATGCGCTTTTTTTTATGTTCTTTGCTGAGTGTTTTACCCAACATGTGGAAGATAATCGGCGATATGCCTCCTGAACAGCTGCTTGTACCTGTGGTAGTCTAGGTAATTCCGACCAGCGTACCTGCCATGGGTATCAAATTTGACCTATATCTGGTAGGATTGCGTACATGCAGCTTCCAAAGCAGTTTAAGCCACATTTTTTGAGAGAATTGTTGTCCTGAACTGGGAAATGGCTGAGTACAAATTTCCACAAGTGTGAAATTCATTACACAGTTTTGTACAAAGTGGGTGAATGTAAACGCTACTAATTGATCATAAACAAGCCAACTAACTAAAAAAAAAATGCTGATTCATCACGGACAAATTTTAGAGCGGGTAGTAAGGAGAAACGGTCACTCGATCAGTGACGTCGCGCGGCTCACCAATGTGAACAGGCGCTCGGTTTATAATTGGTTTAACCAACCACATCTCAAACCGGAAATTATCTACCGCATTGGCTGTGCCATAGATCACGATTTTTCAGTCGAATTACCACACCTTTTTACAGCGGAGGACTTTAGCAAGGAGAAAAACCGCACGATAGTGGCACCAACGAAAGAAGAGGTTCAGGATGATCCTGCAAACAAGCATTACTGGAAAGATAAATACATCGATCTGTTGGAGCGGTACAATGAACTCCTGGCTAATAAAGTCTCTCTGACATAATATTCGCCCATGTTGTTGCCCCTGGCTATTTATCTCATTATCATTAGTATTGAGATAAATAGCTTCCTATATTTGTCTTTGTAAGCTTTTGGGCTTATGATTCCCTATGACAAATAACCTGGACGCCATTGCGCTAGCTTTACCTTATATACCTGGTGCGGCTGTATTATTAAGCCGAAATTTAATTTATCTGGGTGTGACAACCCGGTATGCCGAGTTAATGCGGCAGCCCCTGGACTTCTTTCCAGGTAAGTCCTTTTACGACGTTCCAATTTTGGGTAACGTTGACTGTACAAGCATTTTTGATATACTCTTACATAACCGGGAGGAGAAAATACCCGATATTAAGTTTAGAACCAAAGCTGCAGAACTTACCTATGTATGCCAGGGAAAGGCCGTAATGGAAGTCGACGAGCAGGTTAGCGGCTTGGTATTATCTTTAGAAAACGAGCCCCGACAGGATCGTGTTTTTAACTTCGACCTTGCGAAAAACACCCATTTGGAAGATCATCTTTATCAAAATGATGAGCGCTTCAGGCAGGCATTCGAACATTCGCTGATTGGTATGGCGCTGGTAAGCACCTCAGGCAAATGGCTGCGTGCAAATGAAAGCCTTTGTCAAATCCTTGGGTATACAGAACATGAGTTGCAGCAGATGACTATACAGGAGCTTACTCATCCGGAAGATCTGGATAAAAGTATTAGTTTGCTAAGTGGTCTTGGCGATGGTTCCCAGGGCAACATCAAATTAGAAAAGCGGTACATTCATAAGGATGGCTCTGTTGTTTGGGTAATGCTGGCCTCTACGATGCTGAAAGACCGTAAAGGTGGGCCATTGTATTATGTCTCACACATGGAGAACATCACGAACAGAAAAGAAATTGAAGATAACCTTATTCTCAGTGAAGCCAAGTACCGGACAATATTCGAAAATGTGCAGGATGTTTTCTATCAGACGAATATGGATGGCTATGTTACGGAGATTTCGCCATCTATAAAGCTTTATTCAGGTTATGGCCGCGAAGAAGTTATTGGCAGGCCAGTTTCAGATTTCTACTATTATGAGGATGACCGTAACCGGATTGTTGAAATGCTGAAGCTGGAAGGTGCGGTGATCGACTTTGAGGTACGGCTGAAAACACGTGATGATCAGCTGAAATATGCGTCTGTGAATGCCCGGATGATTCAAGACCAAGGCGGCCAGACGATCATAGAGGGCAGCATGCGGGATGTCACGACCCGAAAGTTTCAAGAAAATGCATTGAAGGCGCTGAATGCAGAATTGCAGGAATCAAATGAACAGAAAAGCAAATTACTGTCGATCATAGGACATGATTTACGGAATCCTATATCCGGAAGTTTGCAGCTCCTGGATCTTACTTTGATGGATTATGAATCCAGTTCTGCGACGGAGGTACATACCTATTTGTCTAAAATGAAACAGGAGCTAAGTAACGCCAATGCCTTGCTTGAAGATTTGTTGACTTGGGCAAAAGCTCAATTTAATGCTTTTAACTTCAATCCAGTATATACAGATGACCTCGGTAGCATGGTGCGGAATTGCATAGAAAAAATCTTACCCATGGCGATCAACAAGGGTGTCGGCTTGTTCCTGAACATTGAGCAAGGCCTAGGTATTACCGCAGATGTGGGCATGCTGGAGACAATCGTCCGCAATCTGGTGTCGAATGCCATAAAATTTAGCGTTAAAGGGGACGAAATTATCTTAAGCGCCTTTAAAGTAGATGGGCTGATCCAATTTTCTGTTAAAGATCAGGGTTTAGGCATAGCGGCTGATAAGCTCGAACAATTGTTTAACAAGAATGTTAACTACACAACTTATGGTACTTCGGGCGAAAAAGGCACCGGGCTAGGCCTGAGTATTTGTTATGATTTTGTTGCCAAACATGGAGGAGAACTTTGGGTAGAAAGTACTGTTGGCGAAGGGAGTACGTTTCACTTCAGTGTTCCCCAACCACATTAATCTTGCATTTTGAGCTTCCTAACCTTGCCGTTTAGCGGCTGAGACGCACTGCACATTATGGCTTGAGCAACAGGAATAAAACAAATTTTGTAAAATAATTTCGCTCTTTTGTTGTTTATTCATTTACAAACAACTTATTTAAACCAACCAAAATGAAAAAACTCAACCATCTAAAACTATTTTTCGCATTTCTGCTTCTTGCCTTTGCCCTCCAATCTTGTACGTCTGACAACGATGACGCAAATTATCAAATGGAAAACCAGGCGTTTGTAACGCAGGCATTAGCGAATAATAAGTTTGAGGTAGCTGCTGCAACGTTGGCACAATCAAAGTCGCAAAATTCGCAAATCAAACAGTTTGCAGGAAAAATGATCTCTGAACATACCGCTATGGGTGTAGATCTTACTGACCTTGCAAAATCTATGGAGCTTAGCATCCCTACAAACCTGGAGCAGCAAGACCAGGATAACATCAATGCACTTGGACTGTATACTGGTGCTACTTTTGACAAGGAATTTACTAGAATGATGGTAGCTTCCCATGAGAAAGCTGTACAGCTCTTTACGCAGGCGGCCAGCAACACGGGTGTACCAGGCGCAGATCTAAGACAGTTCGCAGGAATAAAGACGCCCGCCTTACAGCAACATCTTAAAGAAGCGCAAGCGCTGCAAACTGCTGCGCAGTAGCAATTGTTTAATGGTCACCTGTTAACTTATGGACTTAAAGGAACCTGTTCTAAAGATTCTGGCTAAGCAATATGAGCCATCAACCCTTATCGAAACGACGTTTAAGCGTTATGATCTGGCATTTAAGACAGATGATGAAGGGAGACCGATATTGTTATTTATTGGTAAGCGTGACGAACATGGCAACGTCAAGGGCGAACGTTATGCCAGAAGGTTAAAAATTGATCCTGACGGCAAAGTTATCAAGGATCATTGGGAACATAAAGGAAAGGCGACCTAGGTCGCCTTTTTTATTATTCTGGATGGACGTCGCCCAAAAGGCCATCTGGTACTTTCAATTCGCCAGTTTCAAAATCAATCAATCCGTTTTTTTCATCTTCGATATTCGTTGCCTGAGTGTAAATATCTCCTGCGATTGGTCGTTTCCGAAGTTCTTTCTTGAAGGCACGGATCGTCTCTGCACGTTCTTCATTGTCTGCCGGACCTCCATAGTCCGCAAAACCGAAGCCACCCCATTCGCTTACAATTAAGGGGACCTGCCTGCGAAAGAAAAACGGATCACCCACCACAAGTGGAAATGCTGCTATTCCCGTCTGCTCGCCCTTAACCAAGCCATCTAAAACTTCCTTCCAGCGTTCGAGGTCTGGGGTGTATAAATGTGCAGTCAGGATGTCACTCTTCAGTCGGCCCTCAAAGGAAATATGCTGCCAGCCATCATTATCTACAACCAAAAACTGAGGATGCGCAATTTGCATATAATGATACATGTCCATGATGTACGATCGTGTTTCGACACTGGTAGCGATGTCCTGGGCACCCCAATCTTCGTTATACAAGCTCCAGATAATCACTGAAGGGTGCGTACCGATCAAGGACAACATCCGCAACAGCTCAGCTTTGTGGTTAGAACGACTGGTTGCATTAGATCGGTGCGGGCTCGGCACCTCTACCCAGAGCAGTATCCCTAACTTGTCTGCAAGATTATAGATCCTGGGGTCAACCCCGGCGATATGTATGCGCACCAGGTTACAACCCAGCCTTTTCATGGCATGCATGTGTTTTTTAATTTGCTCATAGCTAGCGAGCCCCGGCTGGTAAAGTATGCCGTTTAAGTATATCTTTTTATTATTCAGGTAAATGCCGCTTCCCCGGGATTCGATCTTACGTAGTCCGAAGTGTGCTTCAATCTCCGATACATAACCATTTTCATCTACCAGCTGTGCGATAAGACGATATAGATGCGGCTGTTCCGGCGACCAGACTTTTGCATCCGGAACTTCAAGCACCAACCGCTGGTTTTTCTGTCCAGCTTCAAGGGTCAATGTAAACTCATCTGTGGCAATCGGTGTTCTATCTTGTTGTAACCTGTTATAAACATAGAGTCTGATTTTGTACACCCCCGGATCATGTATTCTTGTGGTCAGATTGAAGCGTACCAGATTATCTTCTACATAACTTACGACACCGACGCGGGATCGAAGGCGGTTCTTTTCTACAGTTTCCAGCCAAATGCTGCGTACCCCGCCGGAGTAGGTCTGGTACCAAATGCCACCACGTTTATAAACTGCCGATTCCTGTTTGCCACGGGTAGTATCAGCATCCATAGTAGCCATGATCCGGATGGTAAGTCTATTCTCTTCTTTTAGGATCGTTTCGTCCAACTCATAGGAGAAGGATGTATATTCTCCGATATGTACAAACTCACCTTCAATAGTTTTTAGTTGTATGCCATTGAGCCAGACCCTGGTTTCATAGCCACAGGCCCCAAAAGTTAGTTGCAATTGATTACAGCCACTGACCCCGGTGTCTACAGGTTTTGGCAGGGGGAAAGTTCTTTCGTACCATACGATCACTTGATCGTGCCAATATTTGTCACTGCCAGGATCCACTTTGGAGATATGGGCTTCAACGCTGCCTGGCCAGTTGGCGGTCTGAGTGTAATTATGGGCGACAAACCAATTCTCACTTAAACCACGGTTGTCTTTATCTAAGGCGAACTTCCATTCGCCGTCCAGCAAAATTGATGAATTTGGGCGGATTACCGCCCGCGGGATGGGGTTTAAATAGGTGTCATCATCAAAATATATAGCCTCCCTGCTCTTTGTAAGGCTATAATTAGGATGTTTAGGTCTCTCAGTCATAAGCTATTCATTAAAGTTTCTGGTAATATTTTATATACAACCGAATGCATTTAACTTTGGTTTTTGAATAAAAAGTAAATCATTCCGATACTCCGGATTGTTACCATTAAAAAAACAAATATGAACGTTAAAGCATACGCGGCAAATAGCCCCAAAGAGCCCCTGGCTCCTTACCAGTTAGACCGTCGGGAACCAGGCAGTGATGATGTAGAAATTGAAATTCTGTATTGCGGAGTATGTCACTCCGACATTCACACGGCCAGGGATGAGTGGGGAGGTACGATGTATCCGGTGGTGCCGGGCCATGAAATTGTAGGAAAAGTTAGCCGGGTTGGCGATGGGGTAACTAAATTTAAAGTTGGTGATACCGTTGGCGTAGGCTGTTTTGTTGATTCTTGTGGATATTGCAGAAACTGTGAACAAGACCAGGAGCAATATTGCGAAAACGGCCATTCCCAAACCTACAACTCTTTGCTTCAAGACAAAAAAACCATCACTTACGGTGGCTATTCAACACACATCGTGGTTACACAAAAGTTCGTGTTGAATGTGTCAGATAAGCTCCCACTCGAAAAAGTAGCTCCTTTATTGTGTGCAGGTATTACGACTTACTCGCCTTTGCGGCACTGGAATGTTAAAGCCGGGGATAAACTTGCCGTAGTGGGTTTAGGTGGTCTGGGGCACATGGCTGTAAAAATAGCCTCTTCTATGGGCGCTGAAGTCACTGTGCTTAGTCGCTCGAAAAGCAAAGAAAAAGATGCCCAGGAGCTCGGAGCGCATCATTTTGAGATCACAACCGACAAGGATAATATGCGGCGACTGGCGAATTCTTTCGACTTTATTATAGATACCGTTTCAGCAGAACACGACTACAATGAATATCTGGCATTATTGAACACCAACGGTGTTATGGTGCTGTTAGGCGTGCCACCGACCCCATCAGATGTTAGTGCTTTTCAATTGATCGGCGGCCGCAGAAGCCTCGTTGGTTCGCTGGTAGGTGGTATTAAAGAAACACAGGAGATGCTTGATTACTGTGCCGAACATAATATTACCTCAGATATCGAGATGATTAATATTGACCAGATCAATGAAGCTTATGAGCGCACCCTTGCCGGAGATGTTCATTATCGCTTTGTAATTGACATGAAATCATTGAAGTAACACGCTCGCTTATTGGGCCTAGAATACACCTGATAAAAAGAAAGAGCCTGTATCATAAATCATGATCAGGCTCTTTTTCGTATATCGAGATTTTTATGAATAATATTTAAGCGTTCTATTTTAATTTCAAGTGCCCTTTACTTGCTTTAAAGGTCTGTTTTTCTTATTTTTAAGTATAAAACATACCAGGAAATGGCAGTAAAAAGACCTACTTTCAGGCCCTATCACCAGAATCAGTTGGTGATGCTTCCCCCGAGTTTGGACGACTTAATTTCTGCGGATCACTCTGTTAGGGTTGTCAATGATGTGATCAATCGGATCAATCTGGAGCCGCTTTTAAAAGCCTATCACATTAGGGGCGGATCTAACTATCATCCTTTATTACTTTTGAAGGTGCTGGTTTATGGTTATGTAACCAACATTTATTCAAGCCGCAAGCTTGCTGAGGCCTGCCGTG